>JAJPKI010000147.1 GCA_021323835.1 Verrucomicrobiota bacterium
CCGGCGGCGCGGGATTCCAGTCCACATACCAGAACGACAGATTCTTTCCGTTATCGAGCGGCGGCGTCACTTTGACGGCGAGAAAATTTTTCGCGCCCGGCTTGATGACGTCCGTCACATTATATTCGTGAATCACCATCGTGCCTTCGGCGTTCGTATCGAGCAATTTTCCGTTCAGCCAGATTTCCGCCTTGTAAGCGATGCCTTTAAAACGCAGCCAAAATTGTCCGCCGGAATTTTCGGGCGCGACAAATTCGCCGCGGAACCACCATTGCTGCTTCGACAAGTCCGGCACCGATTTCATGTTCTGGCCGAAATATAAATTGCTGTAAACGCCGTTCGCGACGAGTCCCGCCATAATCGTCGAAGGAATTGTAATCGGATACCATTTCGACGAATCAAATTTCGCCGTAGAAACTTTCTCGCCGCCGTCGGCAATTCCGTTTGCTGAAATCAGCGACCAATTTTTTGTCAGTTCAATTGTCCCCGACCCGGGTGAAAATAATTTTGCGTTGCCGGAATTCTTTTTGCCAGTGCAGCAACCGCCGGCGAATAAAAGAATTGAAGTGAGAATGCAAAACAGTTTCCGCAAGTTGTCTGGGCTGGGATTCATGCGCTGAAATTAAAACGAAAATTATCGCGCGCGCCAAACATTTATTGAGTTTTAAAACGACTCCGGCAACCTTGTGCGCGACAAATGAAAAATCTCACGCTGCTGGTTTTGGCCGCGGGCATGGGCAGCCGTTATGGCGGGCTGAAACAAATTGATCCGGTCGGCCCAAACGGCGAGACCATCATTGATTATTCGATTTACGACGCGCAACGCGCCGGCTTCAATAAATTGGTCTTTGTCATCCGCCGCGACATCGAAAAACAATTCCGCGAAGTCGTTGGCGCACGGTTTGAAAATAAAATTGCCGTCGAATACATTTTCCAAGCGCTCGATAAATTGCCCGTCGGATTTTCGCCGCCTCCGAACCGCACCAAGCCGTGGGGAACCGGTCAGGCGATTTTGATGGCCGAAGAAAAAATCCGCGAACCGTTCGCCGCCATCAATGCCGACGATTTTTACGGCGCCAATTCCTTTCGCGCGCTCGCGGAGCATTTGCGCTCGGACGAAAAAAACTACGCAATGGTCGGATTTACGCTACGAAATACACTTTCGGAATTCGGCAGCGTCGCGCGCGGCGTTTGCAAATCAAACCGGGAAAATTTTCTCGAAAGCGTGACGGAAATTATCGGCATCGAAAAATCCGGCAACGGCGCGCAATTCAAAAATGAAAACGGCGCAATTCAAAAATTGTCCGGCAATGAAATTGTTTCCATGAACTTGTGGGGATTTCATCCGACGCTGTTCAGCTCTTTACGCGAGTTGTTCACGAAATTTCTCAAAAAGCACGGTAACGAAGAAAAATCGGAATTTTATATTCCATTTGCCGTGAACGAACTCGTCGCCACAAATCGCGCCCGGGTCAAAGTTCTGCCGACGACCAGCCCGTGGTTCGGCGTAACCTATCGCGAAGACCGGCCGTTGGTCGTTGAAGGCATTCGCAATTTAATTTCGCGCGGTGATTATCCGCAACGGCTTTGGGTGTAAAAAATCTTACGCCGCATTTGTTTTCTGCTATTTTGAGCGAACAATTTCATGACGCCGCAAATCGAAAAACTCGAGCAACAACTGGACAGTTTTAATTCCGCGCAACGCAAAGATGCGCTCGCACAACTTTGGGATTTGGCGCGCGCCGGAAAAATCGAACTTGCCGAGCCGACGCACGAAGTCAATCTCCACGCACACACATTTTTTTCTTACAACGCTTACGGCTATTCGCCGTCGAAATATGCGTGGCTCGCGCGCAAACGCGGACTCGCTGTCGCAGGCATTGTGGATTTCGACGTGCTGGATGCGGTTGAAGAATTTTGGGCGGCGGGAAAATTGATTGGCCTGAAGCGCTGCGCCAGTTTGGAATCGCGCACGTTCGTTCCCGAATTTTCCACACGCGTCATCAATTCGCCCGGCGAACCGGGAATTGATTACAACATGGGCGTCGGTTTTCCACGCGCGATTTCGCATCCGCTCCTCACGCAAATGCGACAAACCGCCGAAGCGCGCAATCGCGAATTGGTTCGCCGCGTGAACGCTTTTCTCAAACCGGTCGAATTGGATTACGACAAAGACGTTCTCTCGCTCACGCCCAACGGCAACGCGACCGAGCGGCACATTTGTGAGGCGTATTCAAAAAAAGGCGACGCGAATTTTTGGAAAGAAAAAATCGGAGATTGCCCGAGCGACCCCGCGAAATTTCAAGCGCTCATCCGCGCCAAAACAATGAAAAAAGGCGGGCCGGGTTACGTGCAACCGGACGCCGGCTCATTCCCGTTGCTTACAGAAATGAATAAATTCGTTCTCGATTCTGGAGCAATTCCAACCGTTACGTGGCTCGACGGCACGACTGACGGCGAAAAGGCGATTGAAGAATTGTTCGAGGTTTCCATGCGTAGCGGCGCGGCGGCGATTAATTTAATTCCCGACCGCAATTACACGCCGGGCGTTCGCGACGAAAAATATAAAAATCTTTGCGACGTGATTGCGCTCTCGGAAAAACACGGCTTTCCGATTATCGTCGGCACGGAAATGAATGCGCCGGGAAATAAATTTGTGGATGCGTTCGATACCGCGGAATTGAAACCGTTCGTGCCGGTTTTCCTGAAAGGCGCGCACATCATTTATGCGCATTCGGTTTTGCAACGCGAGAGCGGCCTCGGCTATTTGAGCGTTTGGGCGAAAAAGAATTTCAAATCCGTCGCCGCCAAAAATGAATTTTACGAAACGCTTGGCCGACAATTGCAGCCGGCGAATGAAGACAAGCTGCGTGGATTATCATCGGACGTGACACCGGCAAATATTTTTGCCAAAATTAATTAAATTGAGTTTTTTTATCGCGATATGACAACTGTTCCTGACAAGCAACGCGCGGTGCAATTGGTTGGCCCCGACCAGCTTCGCGTCAACGAATCCAAACCCGTTTTCCAGCCCGGCGCGCATCAAGTGCTTTGCCAGGTCGAAGTCTGCGGCCTGTGCTTCTCCGATTTGAAATTGCTCAAACAATTTTCCGGCCACGCGCGCAAATCCGAAGTCGTCAGCGGCGTCGCGCCCGACGCGCTCGCGCAAATGCCGCATTATGTTCCCGGCGAAAAACCCGTCGTGCCCGGCCACGAAACCGTCGTGCGCATCGTCAAAGTCGGGCCGGAAGTAAAACGCTTCAAAGTCGGCGAGCGTTATCTCGTGCAAACGGATTATCGCTGGCTGCCGACGAAAAGTTCCAATGCCGCGTTCGGTTACAATTTCGAGGGCGCGCTCCAGGAATTCGTGCTCGTGGACGAACGCGTCATCACCGCGCCGGATGGCGAATCCATGTTCATTCCCGCGCCGGAAGATTTGTCCGCGTCCGCCATCGCGCTTTGCGAACCGTGGGCGTGCGTCGAAGATGCCTACGTCGAAAAACAACGCCGCAATTTCAAACGCGACGGAAAAACTCTCGTCGTCGCCGACAACGAACCAAAAATTGATGGCGCTGGAAAAATCACTTTTGCAAAACCGTCCGCATTGCCGGAAGGAAAATTCGACGACGTGATTTATTTCGGCGCGGACGCCGCGGTTTGCGAAAAACTGTTTGCGAACGTTGCCACGAACGGCTTGTTCGTCATCGTTCAAGGCGGCAAGAAATTCGGTCGCAATGTTGTCACCGCCGTTGGTCGCGTTCACTACGGCGGAATTAGAATTGTCGGCACTACTGGAAATAATGTCGCCGACGCGCTCGCAGCAATTCCCGCGACAGCGGAAATCCGTCCGAACGACAAAATCAATATCATCGGCGCGGCCGGTCCGATGGGCACGATGCACGTCATCCGCGATTTGTGTCAGGGCGTCAGTGGCGTGACGGTTTATGCCGGCGATTTGAACGACGAACGCCTCGCCGCGTTGCGCAAATTGTCCGAACCGCTTGCGCAAAAAAATAAACTCACGCTCAAGACTTACAATCCGTCCAAGGACAAGCTCGCGGAGAAATTTGATTACATCGTGCTGATGGCGCCGGTTCCCGCGCTCGTCGCGCAAGCCGTCAAGGATTCCGCGCCGAAGGCCATCATCAACATTTTTGCCGGCATTCCTGCCGACAAAACCGGCGAAATTGATTTGGACGAATACATCGCCAAACAAAATTATTTCATCGGCACGAGCGGCTCGACGCTCGACGACATGAAAATCATTTTGAAAAAAGTCGCGTCGCGCCAGCTCGACACGAATTTGTCCGTCGCGGCGATTTCCGGTCTCGACGGCGCGGTGGACGGCATTCGCGCGGTGGAAAAAAACACGATGCCCGGAAAAATCATCGTCTATCCGTTCGCCAAAGGTTTGAAACTCACGGCGCTCACCGAAGTCGGCAAGGAACATTCCGGCGTCGCAAATTCGCTCCACGACGGCCAATGGAACCTGAACGCCGAGGAAGCCTTGAAAAAAGAATTCGGCGCGCAATAAAATGGATCAGCCGATGACTTTTTCACTCGAAAATAAAATCGCCGTCGTTACCGG
>JAJPKI010000124.1 GCA_021323835.1 Verrucomicrobiota bacterium
ACCGAAAATCCGGCGACGAGCCAAAACCAACCAAGTTTGGACAATCCAAAAGGTTTGCCCGCGAAAGAGTTGGGAATGCCGCCGCTTACTCAACGCAATGCTGACATCGTTGTTTATCGCGATTTAGGTTCCTTGAACGGCGCGGACTTTGACAAGGCTTATGCCGATGCAATGGTCAAAGACCATCAGGAAGACATCCAAAAATTTGAAAATGCGCAGGCAACTTTGAACGACCCGCAATTAAAACAATTTGCATCGCAAACGTTGCCGACCTTGCGCGAGCATTATCGCATGGCGCAGGATTTGCAGGCCAAAGTCGGCGGCACGAGCGCAACGATTCGCACGCCGTAATTTACGTTCGCAAATTGAATAAAATCATTGTGGACGTGGACGCTCGCACGAAAGTGCGGGCGTTTTTTAATTTATATTGTCCGCGAAAATTTTCGTTCGCCAGCCGGCGCCAGCGTATTGTCAAAACACATCGCGATATTGCGGATGAACAATCGCCCCGCGTCGGTCACTTCAAATCCATTTGGCGAAAATGAAATCAATCCATCAGCTTCAAATGATTTCAGCGATGCAATTTCATTCGCAAAATATTTTGCGAAATCAATTCCGAGTGTTTGCGACAAATTTTTGAAATCGGCGGACAAATCGCACATTACGTGCATAATTGTTTCGCGACGGATTTTGTCATCGCCCGTTACGAAATAGCCGCGCGCGAGCGGCAATTTATTATCGTCCAGCGCGGAATAATACTTCGGCAATTCTTTTTCGTTCTGCCAATACGCTTCGGGGATTTGCGAAATCGCGCTCATGCCAAATGCGTAAATGTCCGTATTGCCGCGTGTGCTGTAGCCCTGAAAATTTCGTTGCAACGTTTTGTTGCGCTGCGCGACGACCAACTCGTCCGCCTCTTTCGCAAAATGGTCCATGCCGATGTAAATGTATTTTCCACTTTCCGTCAGTCGCTCGATAACATTTTTGAGCAGCTGTAATTTCGTTTCCGGCGATGGCAGAATTTTTTGTTCGAGAATTTTCTGCGCCGGCTTAATCCACGGCACATGCGCGTAACTGAAAACGGCGAGTCGGTCCGGCTGCATTTCTAAAACCGCGGCGAGCGTGCGGTTGAACGATTCCGCGGTTTGATGCGGCAAACCATAAATCAAATCGAAATTCACCGACCCGAAGCCGAGTTCGCGCGCCCAATCCAAAACACGCTGCGTCATGTCACGCGGTTGAATTCGATGAATCGCTTCCTGAACTTTCGGCTCAAAGTCCTGAACGCCGAGCGATGCACGATTGAATCCGACATCGCGCAACGCTTCGATGTGCTCGCGCGACAATCGCCGCGGGTCAATTTCCACACCGGCTTCAATGTTGTCGGAAAATGTGAAATGCCTTTTGATAATGTCGCCGAGCCGCCGGATTTCGTCCGGCTGCAAAAACGTCGGCGAGCCGCCGCCCCAATGTAATTGAACGACTTTGCGTTTCGGATTTATTTTTGCCGCGACTTGCGCGACTTCGTGTTCGAGATAATCGAGATACGATTTGCCTTCGCCATGATTTTTGGTGATGACTGTTGTGCAGCCGCAAAACCAACAAAGCGTTTCACAAAATGGAATGTGAAAATAGAGCGAAAGGTCGCGCGACGATTTATTATTTTCGGAAATTTTTTGTTCAAGTTCTTCGCACGAAATTTTGTCCGTAAATTTTGTTGCTGGCGGATAGCTGGTGTAACGCGGGCCGGCCACATTGTATTTTTGCACCAAATCCAAATTGACATTCAGCGCGCTCATTTGAAATTCTTCACCGTTTCGACCAGTGCCGAAATGTTTTCCAATTTCGCTTCCGGCGGAACGCCGTGGCCTAAATTAAAAATGTGACCGCTCGCGCCGCGCATTTCGGTCAAGATGCGATTCGTTTCCGACGCGACTTTCTCTGGCGCGGTCAAAAGCAAGAACGGATCAAGATTGCCTTGAACGCCAATTCCCGGCGGCAATAATTTGCGAACGTCGGCCAATTTAATTCCCGAATCAATTCCCAAAACATTTGCGCCGGTGGTGATTAAATCGTTCCAATTGCCATGAATGTCCTTTGCAAAAACAATTACCGGAACTTTGCCACCTAATTCAGAAATGATTTGTTTTATCCATTTTGCCGATGCTTCGGCAAATTCATTTTTCAAGAGTAACCCGCCAAGGCTGTCGAAAATTTGAACCACTTCGGCGCCGGCGGCGATTTGCATTTGCAAAAGTTTCGTGACGGCTGCGGTCAGTTTTTCCATCAGCAATAAAAAAATTTCCGGCTGCGTGTGAAACAGGTTTTTCGCGCGAGTAAATTCTTTCACGCTGCCGCCTTCGAGCATGAAATTGGCAATCGTCCACGGTGAACCGGCAAAGCCAATCAGCGCCGTTTTTCCATTAAGCGATTTTTTAACAAGCCGCAGCGCGTGCGGAATGTAATCCAATTTTTCCGGCAGCACATTTAAGTCGAGCTTTTTGATTTCTTCCGCCGATTGCAAAATAAAATCCATTTGAATGCCGCCGCCGTCGCGAAATTTATAGCCTTGTCCCAAACCTTCGGCCACGACGAGGATATCGCTGAACAAAATCGCCGCGTCGAAATCAAATCGGCGAACCGGCTGAAGCGTGACTTCCGCAGCGAGTTCCGGCGTGCGGACCAATTTCAAAAAATCGTGCCTGGCCTTCAGCGTGCGATATTCCGGCAACGCGCGACCGGCCTGTCGCATGAGCCAAACCGGCGGACGGTCAACGGCTTTGCAATTCGCGGCATCAAGAAATCGCTGGCGATTCGTCATTTTTAGGCTGACAGAATAGCCGAAAAAATTTTGGCGGCGAGCGCAACTTTGCCGCAACGGCGGTTTTTAACTGAATGATGAAAAATGAATTTCCAGATTCCGAACTGGAAAAGCGGCTGACGAATGCGCTGGCAAAATTGCCGGACGCACCGGTGGCCTCCAATTTCACGGCGCGCGTCATGGCGGCAATTGATTTGGAAGAATCGCGCGCGCAACGCAAATGGAAATTCAATTGGAACTGGCATTCGCTTCTGCCGCGAGTCTCAGTGGCAACAGTCGCCCTCGTTCTGGCTGGCGTCGCGGTCAACCAACACGAAACTTCCGTCCAACGCCGCCAAATTGCCGACAGCGTCGCGCTCGTGGCTAATCAACAATTGCCGAGCGTGGACGCGCTGCAAAATTTCGATGCCATCAAACGCATGAGCCAGCCGGCGCACGCGGACGACGAATTGCTTGCGCTGCTCCAATGAATTGGCGGCGTCAGTTGAAATGCGGAACAGTGGCAATTGCCGCGGCGTCAGCTTTCATTTCATTTTCTCTCGCGGCGCAAACCAACCCGACGCCGTTGCCGCACAACTCTTTTTCCACCATCACAAATCTTCTCCCGCAATTGCAACCACATTCGCCGGTGGATTTTTTTCGGCAATTGCTCGTAATGCCAACCAAAGACCGCGAAAATTATTTAACCAACAAGTCGCCGGAAGTTCGCGCGAAAATTCTCGATAAAGTGAACGAGTATTTGGCGCTCGACCCGAACGAACGCGAATTGCGTTTGAGCGCGACCGAGTTGCGCTGGTATTTGACGCCGCTGCTGCATACGTCGCCGACCAATCGCGCCGTGCGGCTGGCAAATGTTCCCGAAAATTTGCGCGACCTTGTCCAATCGCGTCTCGCGCAATGGGACGCGCTCTCGCCGGAATTTCAAAAAGAATTTTTGGACAACGAACGCGCGTTGCGCTATTTCACCCGCGTTGACGCGACCAATTCTTCGGGAAATGATTTTCATCATGCGCCGGACGATAGCGAAACGGCGCGCTGGAATGGACTTTCCGGGAATGAACGCGAAAAAATTACGAACCAGTTCAACCAATTCTTTGAACTGACGCCGGACGAAAAACAAAAAACGCTCAACACGCTTTCTGACGCCGAGCGCGCGCAAATGGAAAAAACATTGCAGACATTTGAAAAATTACCCGGCCCGCAACGAATGCAATGCGTTCGCGCGTTCACAGAATTTGCCGGCATGAGCGCGAAAGACCGCGCGGAATTTTTGCGCAATGCCGAGAACTGGTCCAAAATGTCGCCCAAAGACCGGCAGGCGTGGCGCGATTTGGTGGCCAAAGTGCCGCAATGGCCGCCGCTGCCCATCATCCCGCCAATTCCGCCGCACATTCATCCGCACCCCCCGCAACCACAGCAATTGGTGGCAACCAATTTGAATTAATCTTCCGCAAATTTGTCAGAAACTTCGCGAAGGATTTTTTAATAAAACTCGTGCGCCCGCATCGCTGCGGCTAAAATAAATTATTAATTTGTGCATCCGATTGCATTTCATTTAGGGCCAATCACGATTCATTGGTATGGCGTGATGATTGCGCTGGCGTTTTTTGCCGGCCTTTGGACGGCCACGCTCCGTGCGCGCCGCGAAAAAATTTCCCCGGATAAAATTGCCGATGTCACGCTTTGGTTCATGGTCGGCGCAATCGTCGGCGCGCGATTTGTTTATGTGACAACTTATTGGCGCGAGGAATTTGCCGGCCAGCCGCTCACGGAAATTTTTGCCATTTGGCGCGGCGGACTCGTGTATTACGGCGGATTCATCGGCGCGACGATTGCCGGCGCAATTTACATTCGTTGGAAAAAGTTGCCGTTATGGAAAACTGCCGACGTTCTCGCACCGAGCATTGCGCTCGGAAGTGTTTTTGGCCGCACCGGTTGCCTGCTCAACGGCTGTTGCTACGGCAAACCGACTAACATGCCGTGGGCAATCACATTTACAAATCCCGAAGCTCGCGAACAATCCGGCACGCCGTTGAATATTCCGCTGCATCCGACGGAAATTTACGACGGGCTGCTCAATTTCGCGCTCTACATTTTTCTCGCGTGGCTGTTCCGCCGTAAAAAATTCGATGGCCAAATTTTTGCGACGTATTTGATTTGCTACGCCGTCATTCGCGGCATCGTTGAAATTTATCGCGGCGATTATACGAATTTACATTATCACTTCGGCCTCACGCCCGCGCAATGGATTGGCGTGCCGATTTTTATCGCGGGACTTGCGCTGGCCGCAATTCTCTCGCGCCGCGCGCCTGCGAAATGAAATCGCCCATTTTCATCGCCGGACCGACTGCGGCTGGCAAATCTGAAATCGCGCTCGCGCTCGCGGAAAAAATTGGAGGCGAAATCATTTCTGTGGATTCGATGCAGGTTTATCGTGGCCTCGACGTCGGCACGGCCAAGCCGAACGCGGAAGAACGCAAAAAAATCCCGCATCATCTGATTGATATTTGCGAATTGACGGAATCATTCGATGCCGCGCAATTCATCCGGCTCGCGCAAAAGGCGGTTGAAGAAATTCAATCGCGCAACCGCGTCCCGATTTTCTGCGGCGGCACAGGACTTTATTTCAACGCATATTTGAGCGGACTCGGCGAAGCGCCCTCGGCAAATCCCGAATTGCGCGCGGAATTGGAGGCGCTGCCATTTGAAACTTTGTTACGCGAATTGCGCAAACGCGATTCAGAAGCTTACGAAAAAATTGATAAACAAAATCCGCGCCGCGTCATCCGTGCGATTGAAGTGATTCGATTAACCGGAAAGAAATTTTCCGAACAACGCGCAGAGTGGAAGGAACAAGGTGCTTTTCCCGTTAAAACAAATTTTTACTGCTTCATGCGTCAGCCGGTTGATATTCACGCACGCATCAACGCGCGCGTGGACGAAATGTTTCGTCGCGGTTTGGTGGATGAGACGCGCGAATTGCTGAAGCATGGCCTTGAGCAAAATAAAACCGCGATGCAAGCCATCGGCTATCGGCAAGTGGTGGAACATTTGCGCGGCGAAAACAATTTAGCGCAGACGATTGAACTGGTGAAATCCAAGACGCGACAATTTGCCAAGCGGCAACTGACTTGGTTTCGCCGCCAGCTTGACGCAGTCTGGATTGAATTGAAGCCAGACCAATCAACAGAAGAAATTTTAGAGAAGCTGATGAATTAACCGCAAAATACACCAAATACGCGAACGTAATTCCATTTTTTAATTTTTCGCGTGGTTCGCGTGGTTCGCGGTTCAAATTAGAGCTCGTCCTCGCGCTCGGCGTAGAAGAGTTGGTGGGCGCGGGCGAAATCAGCTTCCGGAACGGAGACCTGCGCGGGACGGCTCAAATCGCCGTCGTCCGGCGCGGCGGCATCCACGAACGATTGCGTGGCGGCGATGCCATGTTTCTCCAGCATCAACACGAGCATCTCGGCGTTGACGACCGGGCCGGTGTAAAACAATTTCAAAGGCGTCCGATTATTTTTTCTTTGAACCTAATTTTTTTAACGGCTTTGGAACGGGACGTTTTGAATTGAATTCTAATAATTTGTCCCAATTAATTCCGCCATCCGGAAAACAAAATTCTTCTGTTAACTCCTTTGTAAATTGATTAACAACTTTTGCAAATGAAATGGCAAATTCATCGTTCCGCTCTTGCGCGCGGTAACCGATGGGAATAATGATTCGTTTGTAAAGTTCAGGGTCGTTTGAAATAAATTCCCAGAAAGATTGCCCGCAAAGCTTTAAATAATCGCCTTTATCTTCCTTTGTAGTGCGTCCGTAACAGCATCCATTGATACAAATCAACGGACGTTGTCTCGCATTTGTTCTTAATGTCCGTGCTGCAGTTTTAAAATAATCCCGCATTTTGTCGACTTGGCTGTCGTTACCCCAATCTGGGCCGCTTTTAACCACGACCAGATGCAGAACGCCGTCCTTTTCAAGCTCAATGTCGATGCCCTTGATTCCAGACTTTCGTCCTTTGCACGCTTTCTCAGCCACGAAAATAGCAAGTTGCTCTAAAAATGTTCCAAAGATGCCTTCTTCTTGGGACGACAGTCTCGCCAGCAGAAAGACTTGAACCAATTCCGAAGCCAAAAGAATGTTTTTGGCTCGATACAAATAAGGATTTTTTGTTCGGAGTAATTCGCGAAGCTTCAAATCGTTCAGACTTTTGAGTCGAGCGGCGTGAAAATCGGGAATCGTCGCCTCAATGTGCGCCTTCAAATCCTTATCGCTTATTTTTTTTGTGATATCCATTTGTTTTGGTCGCTCTTTCCATGAGTGCCATAGTCGCAGATTCGACTTCGTTTTCCGCCAATTCCGAAAATTCTCGTTTTATATCTATGCCAATCGAATTTCGTCCCAATTCCTGTGCGGCGACACAAGTTGTGCCGGAACCAACAAACGGATCCAAAACCCAATCACCGGCATCTGTGAAAAGTTTGATAAACCATTCAGGTAATGATTTTGGAAATGCTGCGCTGTGGTCTTTGTTTCCGCACTCTGTTGCAAGATGTAAGACATTTGACGGATAAGCACGTTCTCTATCCTTCCAATTGGCTATATTCTTTCCAAAACCACTGCCAACTCGAGATTGAAATCGAACAATGTCATTTGTCCCAAGTGAACGAAGCCGTTTCTCTTTCCAATCTCCCATTGGAACCATGACAGCTTCTTGATTCATTTTGAAATGCTTCTCTCGAGTAAAATGCAAACAACGTTCCCAAGCATCCCTAAATCGATTAGGCCATTTGCCAGGATGACAATTTTTTTTATGCCAAATATATTCTTCTGTCCAAAGCCAGCCTTGTTTGCGCAAAGCAAGAATAAGTTCTAAAACAAATGTATGACGTTCTCCATCTTCAACTTTTTCTTTGATGTTCAGCACAAATGAACCTGAACTTTTAAGAACACGCCGAAATTCCGCAGCACGTGGAAGAAACCATTCAACATATTCTTCCGGTTTGACTCCGCCGTAGGTATGTTTGCGGCGATCGGCATATGGTGGAGAAGTAAAAACCAAGTCAAATTTTCCGTCGGGAAATTTTTTTAAGACGTCGAGACAATCGCCGTGAAAAATATCTGTTTTTAAAGCTGCCATCTGGCTGCGTTTATACATCTAGCCGTCTTATTTGTCCAACTGACTATTTAAAAATTCAATTCTTCGCTCCGGCCAATTCTTCCTCAAAATCCACAATTTCTTTTATCTGCACCAGAAACCAGCGGTCAATTTTCGTGAGGTTGAAAATTTCGTCCACCGTGAAGCCGGCGCGCAGGGCGTGGCGGATGAAGAAGATGCGCTCGGCGTTGGGCACGCTCAGTTTTCGGCTGATTAAATCGCGCGGCAGGATGTCGCGGTCGCCATAGACTTCCGTGCCGATGCGCCACGGTTTGCCGTCGCCGCCCAAACCGCTGCGGCCAATCTCCAGCGAGCGCAGGCATTTTTGCAAACTTTCCTTGAACGTGCGGCCAATGGCCATCGCTTCGCCGACGGATTTCATCTGCGTCGTCAGCGTCGGGTCGGCTTGCGGAAATTTCTCGAACGCGAAGCGCGGAATTTTCGTGACGACGTAATCAATCGTCGGCTCGAAGCTCGCGGGTGTTTCGCGCGTGATGTCGTTTTTGATTTCATCGAGCAAATATCCGACGGCGAGTTTGGCGGCAATTTTTGCGATGGGAAAACCGGTTGCTTTCGATGCGAGCGCGGAACTGCGCGAAACGCGCGGGTTCATTTCGATGATGACCATGCGGCCATTGTCGGGATTTACGCCGAATTGGATGTTCGAGCCGCCGGTCTCGACGCCGACGGCGCGGATGACGGCGAAGCTTTGGTCGCGCATGATTTGAAATTCCTTGTCCGTGAGCGTTTGAATCGGCGCGACGGTGATGCTGTCGCCGGTGTGAACGCCCATCGGGTCGAAATTTTCGATGCTGCAAATGATGACGCAATTGTCCGCGCGGTCGCGCATGACTTCCATTTCGTATTCCTTCCAGCCGAGCAGCGATTCTTCGATGAGAATTTCGTTCACGGGCGAGAGGTCAATGCCGTTCTTGGCGATGGCTTCAAATTCTTCCTGATTGTAACCGATGCCGCCGCCGGTGCCGCCGAGCGTAAACGCGGGGCGGATGATGAGCGGGAAACGACCAATCTTTTTCGCGACGTCGCGGGCTTCGTCCATGTTGTGCGCGACGCCGGAAATGGGAACGTCGAGGCCGATGCTCAACATCAAATCTTTGAACGCGAGGCGGTCTTCGCCTTTGTGAATGGCTTCGGGTTTCGCGCCAATCATTTCGACGTTGTGACGTTTGAGCGCGCCGTTTTTGTGCAGAGCCATCGCGGTGTTGAGTGCGGTTTGTCCGCCGAGCGTTGGAAGCAAAACGAGTTTGCCTTTCGCCTTGAGCTTTTTCATCTCAACGACTTCGCGCGCGATAATTTTTTCGACGCATTCGGGCGTGATGGGTTCGATGTAAGTGCGGTCGGCGAATTCCGGGTCGGTCATGATGGTGGCCGGATTGGAATTGACGAGCACGACGCGGTAGCCTTCTTCCTTGAGGGCTTTGCAGGCTTGCGTGCCGGAGTAATCGAATTCGCACGCCTGGCCGATGATGATCGGGCCGGCGCCGATGATGAGAACGGAATGGATGTCAGTGCGCTTGGGCATAGTTCAAACGGCGGAAGATTAAACACGGAATAGCTGCGGCACGAAAGAAAATTACTTAAACAAAACCGGCTAAAACAATTTCGACTGATTTCCTGCCGCCGGTTTCAATCCCAATTTTTTGTAGCTCAATCCCGTTGCCACGCGGCCTTGCGGCGTGCGATTGAGAAATCCTTCCATAATCAAATACGGCTCGTAAACTTCTTCAATCGTGTCCGGCTCTTCGCCGACGGCGACAGCGAGCGAATTGACGCCGACCGGTCCGCCGCCGAATTTCACGATGACGGTTTCCAAAATCCGTTTGTCCATTTCGTCGAGACCGTATTCGTCAATCTCCAGCATCGCGAGCGCTTTGTCGGCGACTTGCGCGGTGATTTTGCCGTCGTGTTTCACTTCAGCATAATCACGAACGCGGCGAAGCAAATTGTTCGCGATGCGCGGCGTGCCGCGACTGCGCCGGGCAATTTCATGCGCGCCTTTTTCATCAATGGGCACGTTCAGCAAATTTGCCGAACGCAAAATAATTTTGTCCAAGTCAGCGGCGACGTAATAATCCAATCGTTCGCGCATGCCAAATCGCGTCAACAATGGCGCGCTTAAAAGTCCACTGCGCGTTGTCGCACCAATTAAAGTAAATTTCGGCAAATTCAATCGCACGCTGCGCGCGTTCGGTCCCTGGTCAATGATGATGTCGAGTTTGAAATCTTCCATCGCGGGATACAAATATTCCTCGATGGTTTTTTGCAGGCGATGGATTTCGTCAATGAACAACACGTCGCCTTCTTCGAGATTTGTGAGCAGTCCCGCGAGGTCGCCGGCTTTTTCAATCGTCGGGCCGCTCGTGGATTTTAGATTCGCGCCCATTGATTTTGCCAAAATGTGTGCGAGAGTCGTTTTGCCAAGGCCGGGAGGGCCGTTTAACAAAATATGATCAAGGGGTTCTTTGCGTTTTTTTGCAGCGGCGACCGAAATCTCCAAACGCTCTTTCACTTTCGGCTGGCCGGTGAATTCGGAGAACAGCGACGGACGCAGCGTCATTTCGAGCGCTACGTCGGGATTGTTCAAATTCGAGACCGGACGTTCAGCCATTTCATGCAGAATGGGAAATGCGCGCGACAGCGGCAAGCCGATTTGTTTTTAAACGCAAAAACATCCCCGGAAACTGTGCACAATTTTCAATAAATAATGCTGGAAAATCACAGTAAAATTGTGCAAGCTTCGCATCCTTTTGAATTTATGGGATTAAAGAAAAAAATTATTGGAGGCGCGATTTTCGCGATGTTTTGCGGCGCCAACGCTTTTGCCGGCGATTCGGACATCAATTTGCCGCCGTTGCAAAATGTTTCCTTTTTCAACGGCAGCGTCAGCGGCCATGCGATTTTATATTTCGGCCTCGCCGTTTGCGTCATTGGCGCGCTGTTCGGACTTTTTCAATACAAACAAACGCGCGCGTTGCCAGTGCACAAATTGATGGCGAACGTTTCCAACATCATTTGGGAAACATGCAAAACCTATTTGTGGCAACAAGGAAAATTTCTCGTCGCGCTCTGGATTCTCATCGCATTGTGCATGATTTATTACTTCGCCGTGTTGCAACACAAAGATGCCGCGAGCGTAATTATTATTCTGGCGTCTTCGATTTTAGGGATTCTCGGCAGCTATGGCGTTGCGTGGTTTGGCATTCGCATCAATACGACCGCTAATTCCCGCGCCGCATTTGCTTCGCTCAAAGGAAATTCGCTGCGAACACTTTTTATTCCGCTCAAATCCGGCATGAGCATCGGCTTGCTGCTCGTGTGCGTGGAATTGTTCTGCATGATTTCAATTCTGCTATTTGTTCCCCACGATTTGGCCGGGCCTTGTTTCATCGGATTTGCCATCGGCGAATCGCTCGGTGCTTCTGCATTGCGCATTGGCGGCGGCATTTTCACAAAAATCGCCGACATCGGCAGCGACCTGATGAAAATCGTTTTCAATCTGCCGGAAGATGACCCGAAAAATCCCGGCGTCATTGCCGATTGCACCGGCGACAACGCGGGCGATTCTGTTGGCCCGACGGCCGACGGTTTTGAAACTTACGGAGTCACCAGCGTCGCGCTCATCGCGTTTATCGCTCTCGCGCTCGCCGCGCCGCAATTGCAAACGCAAGGCGCAAAATTAATCATCTGGCTGTTCGCGATTCAAACTTTGATGGTTCTTGCGTCGCTGTTTTCGTATTACGCGAACCGTTTCATGAGTGGAATTCTTTTCGGCGACAAAAAACATTTCAACTGGGAATCGCCGCTGACCAATCTCGTCTGGACCAATTGCATCATCGCCATCGTCGTTGCCTTCGGCGCGACCAAATTGTTGCTCGGCGATTTGACTGTCACGAGTGGTGATGGCGATTCGAACATAATCGTAGCTTTGCCGGACCTTTGGTGGTCGCTCGCCGGAATCATTTCCTGCGGAATTTTGGCCGGCGCGCTCATCATGGAATTTACAAAAATTTTTGTCAGCACCAGCTCCAAGCATGTTCAAGAAGTCATGCGTTCGTCCGAACAAGGCGGCGCGTCGCTGAACATTTTATCCGGATTCGTCGCCGGAAATTTTTCCGCGTTTTGGATGGGTCTTGTCATTTTGTTTCTCATGTTCGTCGCCTATTTATTTTCGCTGCACGGCGGGCTGACCCAATTGATGCCGCCGGAATTTAGTTTTGCCGCGCCGATTTTTGCGTTCGGCCTCGTCGCGTTCGGTTTTCTCGCGATGGCGCCAGTGATTGTTGCCGTGGACAGCTTTGGTCCCGTCACCGACAACGCACAATCCGTTTATGAATTGAGCCAGATTGAAAAAGCGCCGAACATTTCCTCTGAAATCGAAAAAGATTTTGGATTCAAACCCGATTTTGAACACGCGAAACTCGAATTGGAAAAAGGCGACGGCGCAGGAAATACATTTAAGGCCACGGCCAAGCCGGTTCTCATCGGCACCGCCGTCGTCGGCGCAACGACCATGATTTTCGGAATCATCATGCTGCTGCAGCGCACTTTCGGCGATGCGCAAAGCAGTTTGAGTTTGATTGAGCCGCAAATCGTTTTCGGATTGCTCATGGGCGGCTCGGTGATTTATTGGTTCACCGGCGCGAGCACGCAAGCGGTCGTCACCGGCGCGTATCGCGCGGTCGTGTTCATCAAAAAGAACATGAACCTCGAAAAATCCGCCGCGTCAATCGAGGACAGCAAAAAGGTCGTCGAGATTTGCACCGTTTACGCGCAGCGCGGACTCATTAACATTTTCATCGTCGTATTTGCCTTCGCGCTCGGCCTGCCATTTTTCAACCAATACTTTTTCATCGGCTATTTGATTGGCATCGCATTCTTCGGATTGTTCCAGGCCATCTTTATGGCGAATGCCGGCGGCGCGTGGGACAACGCCAAAAAAATTGTTGAAGTGGATTTGCGCCAAAAGGGAACCGAACTTCACGCGGCGACTGTCGTGGGCGACACCGTCGGCGACCCGTTCAAAGATACTTCGTCCGTCGCGATGAATCCCATTATCAAATTCACGACGCTGTTCGGATTGCTCGCGACCGAAATTGCCGTGACGATGAAAAAGAACAGCACCGATGCGCAAGGACATTCAACCTCTCATGTTTCGTGGATTATCGGCGGCGTTTGCTTTCTCATCGCGCTAATTTTCGTCTATCGCTCATTTTACTGCATGAGAATTCCTGACGATAAGGCAGTCACGAAATAATTTGGCGGGGCGAACATCCTCGCGGGCCAAAATTAAAAACTCGAAATTCTCCGGCGCTGATTCAAACTGAATCAATGTCCGTGATTCAAAGAAAAATTTCCGTTTCGTGGCCGTTGCG
This sequence comes from Verrucomicrobiota bacterium, assembly GCA_021323835.1. Lineage (GTDB taxonomy): Bacteria > Verrucomicrobiota > Verrucomicrobiia > Limisphaerales > UBA11358 > UBA11358. The sequence continues at coordinate 13,376 of JAJPKI010000124.1, forward strand.
CGTTTTTTTCACTGAAGACGTTTTCGCTCAGAAAAATCTCACGCTAAAAAACGCACTCACAGACCATTTGCCGCGAAAGGTTCTCGTTGTGCTCGAAGACGCGCTATCCCAATCACAGCCGGAATTGGAATCGCAAATCGAAAAATATTTTTCCGCTCACACCAAACAATTGCAACTCGTTCGTGCGCCGCTTTTTATCGCCGGCGGCGAACAGGCGAAAAATTCCATCACCATCGTTACCGACATTCTTTCGCAAATTGATAAATATCACATTGACCGCCAATCCTATTTGGTTGTCATTGGCGGCGGCGCGCTGCTCGACGTCGCCGGATTTGCCGCAGCCACGGCGCATCGCGGCGTGCGGCACGTGCGCATTCCTTCGACGACGCTCGCGCAAGCCGATTCGGGCGTCGGCGTAAAAAATGGCATCAACGCTTTCGGCAAAAAGAATTTCGTGGGCACATTTTCGCCGCCGCACGCAGTCATCAATGATTTTAATCTGCTCGCTACGCTTCCGTCGCGCGAAAAACGCGCAGGTTATGTCGAGGCTGTGAAAGTCGCCTGCATCCGTGACGCAGATTTTTTTGATGAAATAGAGTGCGACGCGAAAAAACTGAATTCATTTGAACCGGCGGCAATGAAAAAAATGATTCGCCGCTGCGCCGAATTGCATTTGGAACATATCGCCGCGGGCGGCGACCCGTTTGAAACCGGCTCGGCGCGTCCGCTGGATTTCGGACATTGGGCGGCGCACAAACTCGAGCAGCTTTCCAATTTTCATCTGCCTCACAACGAAGCCGTCGCCATCGGCATCGCGCTTGACGTGATTTATTCGCGCGAAGTTGGATTGCTCGGTAAAAAATCCTGCAAACGTATTTTGAATTTGCTCGAACAACTCGGCTTCAAATTGTTCGCATGTGAATTGCTGAACGCTGATGCGAAAAACAATTTGGAAATTTTGAATGGCCTCGAAGAATTTCGAGAACATCTCGGCGGCGAATTGACCGTCACGCTTTTGAAAGAAATCGGGCGCGGCGTCGAAGTCCATGAAATGAATTCCAAAAAAATTGTCGCCGCAATTCAAGAGCTTCAAAGATGCCAAAAATGAATCGCGTTGCCGTTATTAACGTCGTCGGCCTGACCGAATCGCTCATCGGCGAGCATACGCCTCGCATCGCGGAATTTCAAAAACGCGGCGCGCACGCAAATATTTCACCTGCATTTCCCGCCGTCACCTGCTCCGCGCAATCCAATTATTTCACCGGCCAATTGCCGTCGCAGCACGGCATTGTAGGCAATGGCTGGTTCAATCGCGAACTCGCCGAAGTCCAATTCTGGAAGCAGTCGAATCATTTAGTGCAGCAACCGAAAATTTGGGACGAATTGCGTTCGCGTGATTCCAAATTTACCGTCGCAAATTGTTTTTGGTGGTTCAACATGTATTCGAGCGCGGATTATTCCATCACGCCGCGACCGATATACAAAGCCGACGGCGGAAAGATTTTCGACATTTACTCCTGGCCGTATTCCATCCGCGAGGAAATCAAACGCGATTTAGGCGAATTTCCATTTTTCGGATTTTGGGGTCCCACTGCCGGAATCAAAACACCGCAAGGTCCGGCTGATTGTGCGACGCGATGGATTGCCGAAGCCGCCAAATGGATTGAAAATAAATTCGCGCCGACGTTGAATCTGATTTACCTGCCGCATTTGGATTATAATTTGCAGCGGCACGGAACTTACGATGTCTCTGGCAAATTGAATTCAAAAATAATTCCTGACTTGCAGGCAATTGATTCCATCGTCGGCGACCTTATTAAATATTTCAGCGCGCGCGGCTTGCAAATTATTTTGCTTTCCGAATACGGCATCACAAATGTTGAAACGCCGATTCATTTGAACCGTTTATTCCGGCAAAAAGGCTGGCTTGCCATCAAAGACGAACTCGGCGCGGAAATTCTCGACGCGGGGGCGAGCAAAGTTTTTGCCGTGGCCGACCATCAAATCGCGCACATTTATTTGAACGACCGTTCGCTCGAATCGAAAGTGCGCGACGTTTTGGAAAAACAAGTTGAGGTGGACGTGACCGTCCTCGGCGCGAAAGAAAAATCGGAAATGGGCATTGACCATCCGCGCGCGGGCGACCTCATCGCTGTCGCGCCGGAGAACGCGTGGTTCACTTATTATTACTGGCTCGACGACGCGCGCGCGCCGGATTTTGCGCGCACGGTGGACATCCATCGCAAGCCGGGCTACGACCCGGTGGAATTATTTCTCGACCCGAAGATTCCGCTGCCAAAATTAAAAATCGCGTGGCGGTTGCTGCAAAAGAAAATGGGAGTGCGAATGTTGATGGATGTGATTCCGCTCGACGCAAATCTGGTGAAAGGCTCGCACGGCCGGCGGCCGGCGAACAGAATGGATTGGCCGGTCATCATCAGCGAACGGGCGGAACTTTTGGCCGCGAAGGAAATTGAATCAACGGATGTTTATCAAATCTTACTAAAGCAGATTTCAGGGTGAATTAGTCCCAAGCAAATCACCGTGAAAGGAGCACATCACATTTTCTCCAACACGACCAATGGTGTAAGTGCCACCCTGCGGACATTTTGGAAGATTTCCATTTGAATCCAATTTCACATAAGGTTTGATATCATTTTCAGTGGCAACGGTTCCATTTGTTTTCCCACTTTCCAATGCCCATTCCTGTTTTGCTGCATCAAATTGACGCAGGTTATTTCGGCAAACGCCAACTGGGTTAACACTGCTGCGCACTCGAATCATATTTGGAATTACGATAGCCAATACAATGGCGGTGCACATGCATACTATCGTTACGAAAGCTAATTTCAGTGCGAACGAAGTTTCTTTATCTGATTCACTCACAATTAAATCAACACCGGCTCACTAACTTCGTTTCGGCAATTACCGTCTCCGTCTCGCCGGACCGAAATGGTAACCGCCGTGGACGCGGACGCCGCGGGCTTTGCCGGGAAAGCCGCCAGGCTTGCCGGATTTATTTTCGTCGAAGAGTGAAGTGTATTTGTAATCGAAATTTTCCAGTTTCACGCGCTCGATTTTTTTGCTGATGAAGCGCTCGATGGAATAAACATGGCTGGCGTCTTCGGCCGTCATAATCGTGAACGCGTCGCCGGTGGCTTCAGCGCGGCCGGTGCGTCCGATGCGATGGATGTAATCCTCGGGATGCTGCGGCACGTCGTAATTGATGACGTGGCTGACGTCGGCGATGTCGAGGCCGCG
>JAJPKI010000011.1 GCA_021323835.1 Verrucomicrobiota bacterium
AACCCGCGCTGGATGTCCTGCTCAAGCGGTCGTCCCGAAATAAAAACAATTGGCGTTTGAAAGAATGGATTTTCCTTCAAATGATAGCAAACCTCGAAGCCGTTCATATCCGGCAAATCCACGTCGAGCGTAATCAAATCGAAAGATTCAGTTTCGGCCATTTTTATTGCCCTTGCCCCGGTTGATGCAACTTTTACTTCGTAATCCTCGTTTGCCAATAACATAAGCATCGCCATTGCAACGGGAATTTCATCTTCAACAATCAAAATCTTCGGTCTGTCTGTCATAAATCCGCAATTCGCGGCTCTATGCTAGAATTCTAGCATCCTTTGTCAACTCGTTTTTTCGGTATTGATTTTGTGTGTCGAATGACAAATTACGCGAAGCGGTTGGCACTCACGTTGCCAAGCTTTTGAAAGCGGAACGTGAAAAGCAAAAGCTTTCGTTAAAAGCTCTTGCCGAAAAGGCGGGGTTGGCACGTCAAACCATCACTTTTATCGAGCAGGAAGTTCAAAGTCCAAGTTTTGACACGATGCTTCGAATTGCATCGGCTCTGAATGTTGACTTGGCGAAAGTCATCGCTCGCGCACAGAAACAGGCTTCAAAATAAAAAAATCTGCGCAAAATTTTTGGACCAAGCATGAAATTAAGCATCAGAGATTATAGATTTCGCTGTTCGTTTAGGGTTGGCAGAAAGGTTTTGCCTGCGGCGCGACTGAACAGCGACCCAAGTGGTCGCGCTGCACTTCTGAGCGCCTCGGTGAAGGCGTATAAACCTTGTCACCATGAGAGGCCGGACGAAAGTCCGGCCTTTTTTGCTTCTTGAAAAATTGTTAACAAAAAACTGGAAGAAGCACGAGGCAGTTTTCGGATTAAAAAATATTGGATTACGTTTTGCGCGCAAATTGCTGCTGCTTGCTGATTTTGGCGGGTTTCTTTTCCCGTTCACCTTTGTGCGCGAGTGGGTCTGCATCCGTTCGATATGAAGTCAGTGAAGCGATGCTTCACGGAAAGATGCAATCGCCGGTTGCTCGCAACGAAGTGTGATTGCCATTGCCAATGACGATGTGGTCGAGCAAATCAATTTTTAGCAATTGGCCGGCTCGAATGAGGTCTCGTGTGACTTGAATGTCCGCCGCTGACGGTGACGATTCACCGCTCGGATGATTGTGCATGATGATAATAGCGTGTGCGCTTGCCATGATTGCTAAACGAAAAACTTCGCGTGGATGAACTAAAATTGTGTCCATCGTTCCAATGGACGCCAGATAATGACCTTTGATTTTGTGACGTGTATTCAAAATGATTACTGCGAGACATTCGCATTCAGGATTGAAATAAGGATGAGTCTTGATGTGCAAATTCCAATAAGCTGCTGCTTGTGCTGGTTCTCCACACAATTGAATGTCGGCTGGCGTGGGACATTCCCGCAATGAAATAATTTTCCATTCCTGCGGTTGGGATGGGAATTTGATTGGCTTAACGATGTTGTTCTCCACTTGAGGCGTTGGGAGATTGTTTTCGGTCGTGTTCATGTTTGCGTTTCGGTTTTGAAGGAGCGGGATTGCTCTCTTCGCCTCACCGTTTTTGAGAGAGCAAACCCGCTCCGACCGAAACGCACCGAGACTGCGAACCGCGCAAAAAAAATCTCGGAGCAAAAGCAATGAAGTGACACGAGGCACAAACTGAACGTCACAAAAAAACTCTGCCTCGTGGCGCGAGATTGCTGCGAAGTCAAGACGGGCGTGGGAAGCGGGCGAACGAACACGACAAAAACGACGCCGAGGGCAATGCTCGTTTGCCTCAGAAGTATTGGCGAAGGCGTTCGTTAACTCCGGTCGGGGGTATCCCTTATTTGGATCTTCTCCTCAGTTTGCTAAATTCTGGCAGTTGCTATTCCAGGTCAGAGGAAAATAAAATGCTCAACATCCACACAAAAGCGGCTGGCTGGCAGAAACGCTGTTGGGATTGGGTTAAGGCTGGTGAGTTGTTTAAATTACACGGTGTTGAAATTCCGCATTTGCTTTTTTGCAATGCGCTTTGTGCGGCCTATAAATATGGATATGAGTTTTCCAACTCTTCAGTTTTGGCTTTTTTTCCCAGAAATTTGAATTTTGTGGCTGTCACCAATGCGATGCAACGATTTGCGCCGCCGCCATTGAGACTTTAGAGCAGCTATTGCATCTGAAGATAAAAATTGCGGCATCGAGCCCGGATTGCACCAGACATTCTATCGCTTGTTGATATGGAAAACAATGTTACACGTATCGCGATCGGCTCAAATGCCGATGTCGTGGAAGCGCGTCAAAAGGGGCGCGCTATGGCCGTGGAGTTGGGTCTTACAGGTTCAGACCTGACGCTTGTTGCCGCGGCAATCTCTGAAATTGCACGCAACATTGTCGATCACGCTCAGAGTGGTGAAATTGTTGTCAGCCATATCGTTCAAGATGACAAGCGGGGTATTAGTGTTATTGCCAAAGACAAAGGCCCTGGCATCAAAGATATTTTCAAAGCCATGTTATATGGCTATTCCACAGGAGAAGGTCTGGGGGTCGGTTTGCCGGGTGCGAAATGGTTGATGGATGAGTTTGAAATTGA
>JAJPKI010000064.1 GCA_021323835.1 Verrucomicrobiota bacterium
GGCGATGTATTGCTTGATGAGCGACACGGTGGCTTTCGGATAAAAATAAAGCGCAATGCCCGTGAGCGAACTCGTCGGCTTTTTCGGTTTTTCTTCGAAGAACGTAATTTTGCCGGATGCGTCGGTGGAAATGGAATTGTATTTTTTGATTTCTTCCAAATTACCGACATCGTAAAGCGCCAGCACCGGCGCATTTTTCGCGCGAATAAATTTTCCAAAATCCGTCAGCTTTTCGCTGAACAAATTGTCGCCGGCCACGACAATCAAATCGTCATTCACCTTTTGTGTTTTGAGCACGTAATGAATGTCGCCAATCGCGCCAAGTTTGTTCGTGTCGTCGGTCGAACCGTCGTTGACGATAGTGAAGTTTAATTTCGATTTTGTGGCGCGGTAATTATCCGACCATTTTTGAAATTGGTCGGCGAACTTCGCATTCGTCACGACATAGACGCGGTCAATTCCGCCAATGGGCTCAAGATTATCGAGCACGTGCTCAACCATCGGCTTGCCCGCAACCGGCAGCAGCGGCTTCGGTTGCGTCAGCGTCAGCGGATAAAGTCGGGTGGCATATCCAGCGGCCAGAATGATGACTTTCATGTAATTGTCTGGGACGGAAATTGAAAGAAATTCGCCGTCGCCGGGCAATCAAAAACTGAAAATTTCGCGCACGGTTTAACTTTTCTCGAACAAACTCGGTGCGGCCGCGCGCGCCACTTCCTGACAGCGCGAATAAATTTCCGATGGCGAATCGCAGTTGAGCGCAAATTCCGCGAGTGCCTGCGCTTCGTTTAGTTTCAAACGGCGGATGATGTATTTCACTTCCGGCACGACCGGCGGCGCGGCGCTCAATTCATCCACGCCGAGGCCGATGAGCAGCGGCGCGAGGACGGGGTCGCCGGCAATTTCACCGCACACGCCAGCCCAAATGCCATTTCTGTGCGCGGCATCAACCGTTGCCTTGATTAAACGAATAATGGCCGGATGCGTCGGTTCGTAAAGATGCGAAACTTTTTCGTTCGTGCGGTCGGCGGCGAGCGTGTATTGAATCAAATCGTTTGTGCCGATGCTGAAAAATTTCACATGCTTCGCGAGCGTGTCGGCAATCAGCGCGGCGGAAGGAATTTCAATCATCGCGCCGATTTTCATTTCTTCGTTGAACGGAATTTTTTCCGCGCGCAATTCGGCTTTGCATTTCTCGACCATCGCGTTGGCCTGCTTCAATTCGTCGAGGCCGGAAATCATCGGATACATCATTTTTACTTTGCCTTCGACGCTCGCGCGCAAAATGGCGCGAAGCTGCGCGCGAAACAATTCCGGCTGCGCGAGGCAAAATCGAATTGCCCGCCAACCGAGAAATGGATTCATTTCCTGCGCGAGTTGCAAATGCGATGCAAATTTGTCGCCGCCCAAGTCCAGCGTGCGGATGATGACGGGGTTCGGATTTAGCGCCGCGGCAACTTGCTTGTAAACCTCATATTGCTCTTCTTCCGTCGGCAAACTTTCGCGATTAATAAATAAAAATTCCGTGCGGAAAAGTCCAACGCCTTCCGCGCCATGCGATTTGACCGGCTCAATGTCATTTTGGTCTTCAATGTTGGCTGAAAGAACAATTAATTTTCCGTCGAGCGTGACCGCCGGTTGCGTTTTGATTTCGCTTAATTTTTCTTCAAGCGACGCGCGGTTTTTTTCAAGCTGGCCGTATTCAAAAAGCGTTTTGTCCGTTGGATTGACAATGACCAGGCCGTTATAGCCGTCCAGCAGCGCGTAATCGCCGGTTTCCAACTCTTCACTGATGTTTTGCACGCCGACGACTGCCGGAATATCAAGCGAGCGCGCGAGAATTGCCGTGTGCGAGGTTTGTCCGCCGATGTCCGTGGCAAAGCCGAGCACAAATTTTTTGTTCAATTGCGCCGTGACGGACGGGCTTAAATCGTGCCCGATTAAAATGCACGGCTCGGAAATGTGCCGCAAATCGAACGAATCTTTGACTTCGAGCAAATTGTCGAGGACACGCGCCGTCAAATCATGCATGTCGGCGGCTCGTTCGCGTAGATAGTCATCGTCCACGCCGGCAAGCGCGTCAATGTAACGCTCGGCAACGGTGTGAAAGGCAAATTCGGCGTTCGCCTTTTTTTCGCGAATCAATTTAAGCACTTCATCCACGAGCACGCGGTCTTCGAGCATGAGCAAATGCGCGTCGAAAATATCACCTTCCTTCACGCCCATGCTTTGGATGACTTTATGCTGGACGTCGGAAATTTGTTTACGCGTTTGTGCGAGCGATTGTTCGAAGCGTTTAATTTCCGGCGCAATGTCTTTTTCCTCGATTTCGCGATGGGAGATGAAATGCCGTGCGCGGTGCATGACGAGAATTTTCCCGCGGCACACGCCCGCCGAAACGGCGATGCCGCGAAACACTTTCTCCCCTTTGGACGGTTCTGACATCGTGTCTAAAAAGAAATAGCCGAAGCAAGTGACGTTGAAAAGGATTTCCGCCAAAAAAATAGGCGACGCAGTTGCATCGCCTATTTTTGGAAACCGGGAAATTTACGCGCGTTCCATGTATTTGCCGGTTCGCGTGTCTACGCGAATTTTTTCGCCGGTCTTGATGAACAGTGGCGCCTGCACCGTGATGCCGGTTTCGACTGTAATGGCTTTCTGCACATTGTTCGCGGAATCGCCGCGAACACCTTCCGGCGCATCAGTCACGGTCAAAATCACGCTCGAAGGCAATTCAACGGAAACCGCTTTATCTTCCACGAACGTCACGGTGAGCTGCGCGTTTTCCACAAGAAAATTTTTCGCGTCGCCAATCAATTCCGCCGCCAGTGTGACAGTTTCGTAAGTTTCCGGGTCAGTGAAAACGTAATCCGCGCCGTCCTTGTAACTGTATTCCATTTTTTTGGCAATCATCGGCACCGGCTCGATTTTTTCCGTCGAACTCAGGCGGACATCCGACGCTTTGCCCGTGCGAATGCTGCGAAGTGTTGCCTGCACGAATGCGCGCAGGTTGCCCGGTGTGCGATGCTGAAAATCCAGCACGACGCAAATGTCGCCATTGTAATTAATCGCCATTCCGCGGCGAAGGTCGTTTGCTGTTGCCATAAATCAAAAGTAAATTTTTTCCGCGAAAGAATTTGTCAAACGCGAGCCGCAAAAAATAATTCAATTTGAACCGAAAGCAAGATTTCTTTCCCGAAAAATCCGGTTGTGGCGCAATCATTTGCAAAAATTCAGTGAATAACGCAGTCTTGACTTCCACTATTCTTTGTGTGATAAAAGTCTCTGACCACAATTAGCAGTGGTTTTATGCGTTGCCCGAAATGCGGCTGTCAGGAAGATAAAGTCATTGATTCTCGCTCTTCGCGCGAGGGCGCAACCATTCGCCGCCGTCGCGAATGTGAAAAATGTCATCATCGTTTCACCACTTA
>JAJPKI010000004.1 GCA_021323835.1 Verrucomicrobiota bacterium
CTGTTTCCCGCGTCATAAACATTTCCTGAAATCGTCGCAGTGCCGTTGGTAAGAATTAAATCGTTCGTTGCCGCCACGCCATTCGTCAAAACTATCGAAGGCGCAGTATTGAAATTGTAATAACAATTCCACGACGAAGCGATGGGCGTGTAGCGACCCGGCGGCAACGTCAGAAAATAATGTCCGCTGGCATCCGCCACTACGCCACCGACAGGATTATTGAGTTGTTGATCCTGTGCGATGACAATCGCACCGGGCAAGGCAACGCCATTGCTATAAACCACGCCGCTGATGGATTGCGAGAGAACCGCATTTGTCACCGTCAACACCGCTGTCACCGGCGAAAAACGTCCGGTCGGACTGACCAGCTTGTAAATATGGTTGCCGACAATATCTTCAACAATCGTCGCCGGCAAAAAATTCAACGTCGTCGTAATCGCGCCCGTTGCCGAATTACTGTCAAAAGGAACATTGATATTCGTCACACCGCTGATAATCATCGCGCCACCATCCGAAATTTTGCAGACATCCACCAACGGCTCGTCGTCATCAATCGAACCATTACCGTTCAAATCGAGAAACGTTTGGATGGTGACTTTCTCCGTGTTCGTCAGGCCGGTGATATTCAGCGTAATGACGCCCGAATAATTATTGCTGATGGCCGATGGGCTGACGGTGAGTGTGGCGGCGTTGATCTGCAAAGTCAGTGCGAGGGCGGCTGACGCAATTAAAGTTTTTAGAAGATTTATTTTCATGCAACTTTTTTAATCTCCTTTCAAATTAGCGCAGAATTTACCAAAAAAACTTTTAAAGTTCTAGACCTTTCTGCTTGATTTGCATGGAGATGCTTTTCCCGCCGGCTATTGTTGTGTTGGGCGTCGTCCTGCATATCACCGGCTTGCAGCATCATTAATTTCTTGAAAAACCCTGGACGATTATCTTTGCAATGACGTTGCTCGCCGATTGCGCGCGATTTCATCCGCAACTGATTTCGCTAGAGAAAACCGCTGATGTAAATAGGCCAAAGCCGGTGTCAGCATCAGCGCCACGCCCAATGACATCATGATTGCAAAAATATAATTTGGCAAAAACGGTAAACCGAGGCGTGATGATGGCTGCATGAAAAACTTAAGCAGCGAATTTAAATGAATTTTTTGTGAATGCTGATTCAAACCATTTGGACGCTTTGGGCGGTAACAGTCTTGCCTTGATCAATCGGTCAGTTGTCTTCCGGTAAAAGCTGACGTGTTCGGCCGGCAACACGGTCGGCGGAAATTCGATGTTTTGTTTCACTGCGTCAACGAATTGGCAAAAACATAAAATCGAGCGGGCATCTTCTTTCTGATGAATTCGTTGATGCGCCAAATCATCTTCCAACATGCGCCGCTCCAACTTCAATGCGGCAACAATTCCTTGCGGCGGCATTTCATCAACGACACTTGAAAATACATTAAATAGACCCATACTTACGCCTGTTCGTTTCCTCGGAAAAAGCACATTTTGTTCCAACGGAATAAGGCCAACAATTGCAGTTATCAATTTTCGAGGTGTCCACTTTTAAGGCATTCCAGTATTGAGCGCCAAAACGAAAACCCCGCGGCCATGAATGGGTGGACATAGTTTCAGAGGAAGGCCGAAGAAGTCTGATTTAACTGTAGCCATTCTAAAAGAGGACAAGAAATTTACATCAGAAATGGGAGAGCCGGATAAATTTTAAATCAACAAATCGTTGTTACCAGTGGCATCGGTTTTCTGCCGTGTTCGTTCGCCCGCTTCCCGCGCCCGTCTTTCCTGACAAAAGGAATTGAATATCTTGTCAGCGGCGTTAAGGCTTAGTTCCGCACACAAAATTTTAATCCGTAGCATTCTTCGACTGAATGAGCCATGTCCCAACTATGAAAAACAGAACCCCATTCGCCAGGTAAAGCATATCGAACAGGAATTGATGCGGATTACCGGGGAGAACATGATGAATTCCAAGAATCTGATGGTTAACACTACCCTCGGCAAAATTAAAGAAGCCGCACCCTGCCAGCATTGAGCCAAGCAGAATCCCGCCACTCCACGCGTGGACAGATTTGCGGGCGGCGCGAAACAGCATCGTCGTTCCGACCAACAACACCAGCCAGAGGCCCAGATGAAAAAAACCGTCCTGCGTATTTTCTCGCTGAAGCTGGTCAATGGATGTGGGTTGGCAATCCACGGTATAACAAATCAAATGATGCCAGCCCAGTATCTGATGAAGAATGATTCCGTCCGCAAGACCTCCGAATCCCGCGCCCAAAATGAAACCTGCCCGGACCAATGGATTCCTTAAAATCATTGTCATAATGTTGGAGCATGGCTTCATAACGTATACAGAAAGGCTACAAGATCGGCTTTCTCTTCCGCACTCAACCTGGTGCCGGAAATCAGGTTGAAATATTCCACTGTGTCCTCCAGCGTCAGCAACCGACCATCGTGGAAGTAAGGCGGAGAATCCTTGATTCCGCGCAAGGGAAAGGTTTTGATCGGGCCTTCCGCACTGGCGACCATGCCATTGATCACTCTGGCATTGAAAAACCGTTCCGCATGCAGATTGTGCATCGAATTGTCAGTGTAATACGGTGGTGGATGGCAAACAGCGCATTGCGCCTTGCCAAAGAAAATGGCTTGTCCCCGAAGTTCCACTGCGGAGGCCTTCTCTGGATTTAATTTTCCGAAAATATCGAGTTTTGGCGCCGGCGGAAAGTCGAGCAGTTCCTGGAACTCTCCCATGAATTGGACCTGGCTGCCCCGCTCTAAAATATTAGCGCCCTTTTTAGTCGCAATCACCGGATCGCCGTCGAAGTAGGCTCCGCGTTGTTCGAACTCGGTAAAATCCTCCACTGATTTCAAGGCGCGTTGCGAACCGAACAAACGCTGGATGTTCACTCCCCGTAACGAGGGCGTATCAAGCCGATGCCGGTATTCCTGTGGACGGATATCGCCAACCAGATGAGTCGAGCCATTGGCATGGCCGTTGGCGTGACAATCAAAACAAGCCACCCCACGGCTGGGTCGTGCGGAACGGCGGTCGCTGGTTTCATTGAACTGTTGTTGCGGAAATGGTGTCACCAAAAGCCGCAATCCTTCAAGTTGCTTTGGATTCAGGATTCCATCGAACAACTCAAAGTAGTTGTCCATGGTCACGAGCTTGCCTTGCGATACATCGCCCAAATCCGGGCGTGTGGTTAAAAAAATCGGAGCTGGAAATTCGGGAAGAAAATGATCCGGCAAATCAAAATCCAAATCAAACCGGGTTAAATCCCGTCCTTCCTGTTTCTTGATTTCGTCAATTTCAAACTGCGGAAAGACCATTCCGCCTTCCATGTGATTGGGATGGGGCAACGGCAGAAAACCCTGAGGGAAAAGATTTCCGTCACGGATCTCGTCCGGAGTCATGGCGGCCAGCTTGTCCCAGCTCGTGCCCGGTGCGAGTTTCACGCGAATGCCTCTTTGAATCGGCTTGCCACGCGTCATGGTGATATTGGTCGCGGAGTCATTTCGTAAATCGTAGCGTTCCTGAAGAAGATTCATCTGTCGTTTCATCACGGCAGGTTTCTCCATTTTCATGCGAGACATCATGTTGGAGAACTCCTCATTCGGGACGACAGGTAGGTAGCTCGATTTCTTTGACTCCTGTCCAAGAGATGCGACGAGGCAGGACAAGACCATCACTCCGAATAGAATATATTTTCTGGTTTTCATTTTTGCGGTCTCCAAACGTTCGTTTTTTTCCATCCATGTTCCTGGCATATGCGACACTGATAAAACACAATGGGCCTCTTCCGAGACCCATTGTGACGCTTGATATACCGGGCAATTCAGTTCTTAAAAAACTGAGATATATCAAACAAATGCAGGTGTTAATTCAGTTTTTGAATGAGCACCGACGCGTTCACAGCCGTCGCTGTTCCTCCGATGGGAGGGGCTGCTGCGAGTGTGACCGCTGCTGAGGATGTGTGGTTTACCAATGTCAACGTGTCGCCTGCTCCGATCGACAGGATGGCCTGACCTGAATTTTGCTGGGTGCCGGCACCTGAACCATAAACGGTTTCTGGAACCGGGACGCCATTCAAGAACAGCGCGAATTGATTGGGTTCAGTTCCCGAGACGGAGAAGGAAACTTCATAGGCCCCGGCGTTGACGAATACGATAGGGGCCGTTCCTGGAGCATGTAAAATTCCAGAAGTGCCAAAACCATTGTCACTAAACGTGACGGGAGCCTCAAGGGCTACGACTTCGGCGGCGTAATTGTAAACATATCCATATTCGGATGATCCGCTTGTTCCATTGACGCCGTTGGTTCCGGGCGGTCCTTGCGGCCCCGCTGGACCTGCGATTCCATTGGTTCCAGCAATCCCATTGGTGCCCGCTGGTCCTGTCGCACCCGTGAGACCAGTAGGACCGGCTGGGCCGGTCGGACCGGCGACTCCATTGGTGCCATTGACTCCGTTTGTTCCCGCTGGACCTTGGGGCCCGGTTGCACCTGTTAGGCCAGTTGGACCAGTTGGTCCCGCTGGACCAGCGACTCCATTCGTGCCGTTAAG
>JAJPKI010000140.1 GCA_021323835.1 Verrucomicrobiota bacterium
CGCGTCAGAGATTTGATGTCCGTCACTCGGGGAATTTACTCCGCGTGGTGAATGAAACCAAGCGCGTTCACCACGTCACATCCGGTTTGACGCACTGTTGCAGGCGGTGCAAATCGTCCGCGTCGTCGTCTGAATTCGCCGGCCAAAAACTGCCCTGAAAATTTTTTGGCGCTTTCCATTTCCAATGTTCCACGTGCCCGTCGGCAAAAGACAAATTCGCGCCACGATTGTGGCGGTCGGCGGCCAAATCAAGCCAGAAATCCGACCAATAGCTTGTCGGCGAAAAAATTCCGAATGTGCCGTCCCAAATATCATCTTCCTGCGTGTCAACGAAAACGAAAAGGCCGGACGGCGTTGGATTTTTTATTTCCGTGTATTTGCGAAACGTGTTCAAAGCATCGTCGCAATTCAAACTGATTTCCATGCAGTAGCTTCGTGTGCGCGACAGATTTGGAAGTCCGTTCACGGTGGATTTATCGGACGGACAATGATAAATCGCCAAGGAAGAATTATATGGAAATAATAGTCCGATTTTTACGTTGTCAGGCGTCGCATCCATCGGCGCAATTCCCGGACACCATGAATTCACATTTGTCACCACCGACGGGCTGTTCGTTGAACTCGGCGCGGACACAAATCCGCCAGCCTGATTCGGCGGCAAAAAATCATTGTAATCCGACGAGTAAAGATGGCAGCAAAGCTCAAGCTGCTTCAAATTGTTCAGGCAACCTAAACTTTGCGCGTAAATTTTTGCGCGCGACAATGTCGGCAACAACATCGCCGCTAGAATGGCGATAATGGCAACGACCACCAGCAATTCAATCAAAGTAAATGCTTGCGGCGTGGCTGAATTCCGGCATTGAAATTTTTTGCGCATTCTGACTGCGACAAAATAATCCGCCATTGCAAAATCGCCACTGAATTTTCCTAATAAATCAGCAAATCAACCAAACGCTGGCCTTCATTGCCAAGTTCCCACTGACTGCCGCGTTTGACGACAATCTTGCGGCATGGATTCGCTTTTTCTTCCGCTTCGTTGACCGACAGCAATTGGATGCGCGCTTTGCTTTTGATTTCCGATTCCGCGCGCGGCATTAGCGCAAAGGGAACGCCGTTGTAATTGAACGCGATTTCGTATCCGGCAATCCCCTGCTTTTCCGCGACTGGATTTTTCAGCACGAGCATCGGATAGCGTTTCAAAAATGGAAAATTGGTCGCACGCACGAGCACGCGGCAAAGTTCGGTTTGGCTGCGAATGTAATTGAGCAAACTAAATCCATTTGGATTGTGCTCGGCCAATAAAATTTCGCGCGGGTCGAGGCCGTTGAGGTTTTGGCCGTTCCATTCACCGTGGTCGTTGCGTTCGCCCGGCGACGCTTTTTTGAACCACGACGCGAAATTGTCGTTTATCAAAAGATTCAATTCAAAATGCACGTGCGCGCGTTCCTTTAAAATGGTTTCGGCATTTGAAGTGCGTCCCATGATGCCGAGAAATTCGCCGGCTTTGACCTGCTGGCCGATTTTCAAATCAGTCCGGAGCGCGCTCAAATGCGCATAGAGCGAATAAATTTCAATGCCCTCAATAACGTGGCGCACGACAATGTAATTTCCGTAATTGGATAGCGACGGTTTATTGCTGAAATAAATCACCGTGCCATCGGCAGTGGCGTTGACGGCGTCGGTCGGCTCGCCGTGCCGGTCGGTTTGCAAATGCAAAATGTCGAGGCCTTCGTGCATGCGCCAGCCGTTGTCGCGCACACAACCAAAACTGCCGCTCGTCCACGGTTTGTCCGGCGCAGTCGGCGCGAAAAATTTCAATTCATTGTCGCGCACATACAGGTTCGTGTTCGCCGTCGGAAAATGAAATGGCGATTGCGCAAAAAGATTTGCGGCGAAAAATGTCAGCGGAAAAAAGGCGAAACGGAAAATCATTAGAGTGAGCGAAATGTTTTGGGAATGGATTTTTGAATTTTCTTAACGACATTGTTCAGGCCGGTGATGAATTGTTCGGCCTCATCGTGCGACATGTCGGCGGTGAATGTCAAAATGCCGTCGGAAATCCGTTTGGTGATAAGCGGCGCGGCAAGCCAGCGGCCATCGGCAAGTTTCTCGCCCCATTGGCCGTAAATGACAAAATGTTTTCCCGGATTGGCCGCGGAATATTGCTCGAGAATCCAAAGGGCTTGTTCATTGAACTGAATTTGCACGGCAAATCCGCCATGCGAACGGATGAGCGCGGCGGCAGTTATGTCCGCTTCCGTCAAAACCGGTTCTTTCAAAATGGTAAATCGCGTTGGCGCGGCGCGGAAAACTGAAACCGTTTCGCTTGTTTGCGTGGGCACGGTTACCTCGATGTGCAGGCGCAGCGCGCTGACCTGTTTCGCGTTTTTATCTGTCTGGCAGCCGCAAAGAAAGGCGAGCGCGAAAATGGCGAGACAACGGCTCGCGAAGATACCCGTCCTGTCGGTTCTTTTAAGATTGAAATGTCGCAAACAAATTTGCATAGTGCCTCCACAAAACCGCATCACGCGAACAAAGTAAAGAATTATGGGAAGACAATATAACAAAACCATCAAACGTAAACGCCGGGCAACTTACTTGAAACGCCGCGCCGCGCGCCAAAAAGCAAAGAAGCCCGCGTCAAAAGCGTAAGCATTTGAAAAATCAAGCCGCTCATTTTTGGGCGGCTTTTTTTGCGTCAAACCCCGCCGCTATTCCGTCACGTTATCGGCATTCCACGAATTCGTATTCGCGAGCGGCGAAGAGTTTTGGGCATTAAGATTTTTCACATTGAGCAGCCGCACCGTTTTTCCTTCACCGGATTTTCCCGATTTGAAATTATCCAGCGTTACGCCGTCCACATTGTCTAAAACCAGCGGCACGCGATTGTCGGGCGTGGTGAATTCAAACTCCACATTTTTGAACGTCAAGCCTTTGCCGTTGCGAATATAAAATGCCGAAGCCGGTCGCGGCCCCAAACTGCGCGGCGAATAGTCTTTTGGGTTTTTTGGATAAAAATATTCCGACGAATTCGTATCGCCGCCGGGATAAATAATTTTCACATTTTCAAACGTGATATTTTCGAATGGCGAATTTGTCCAGCCCGACAGCACGCTTGTTTGCACCGGCCCCTGCCGTCCTGCCGCGCAATTGGAAATCGTGATGTCCTGCAAGTGCACGTTTTTAATCGTGCCGATGCGAGCGCCCGGTTCGCCGGTGCGCAGGCGGTCCCAAACGAGCATGTAAATCGGGCACGCTGCGCCGGTGATGACAATGTTGCTGTAATTCACGCCGTCAATCACCGCGCTGTCGCCGCTCGTAATTCCAATTCCCGCTTTCATCGCGCGACCGATGCGAATGTTCCAGAAATTGACGTTGTGAAAATCTCCTGCGGTTTCCGAACCGAATTGCAAACCGTTGCAGCCGGATTCAAAATACGAATCCCAAACGTAAATGTTCGCGCTGTTGATTCTACGGCCAAGCGCGTAATCGCTTTTCACGCCAATTGTGTCGTCGCCGCAGCCGGTGAAATTGCAATTATGAATCTGCACGTCGCTGCAACCCATCAAATCCACCGCGTCGCGCGATTCCTTGATGACCACGCCATCGAGCGTGATGCCGGTGCAATCGTTGAGCAGATAGCAAAAATGTCCGCCTTTCTCGTGCGTCACGTTTTGGAAATACAAATTCTTGCCGCTCACGACGGTAATCAATTTATCGCCGTTACCCGGTTTCGGGTCGCCGTGGCCGATGGCCGGGCCGCCGTTAATTTTTCCGCCGACAATGGCGATGTTCGTGACATTCTCGCCGTAGAAAAGTGAATCGTGAAAATGTTGGTGACCAAAGTCCTCATATTTGAATTTGTCGAGCGGATGCGGCTCCGGTTCTTCAAATGCGCCCGGCAATCCAAAAACAACGGCGTTTGATTCGAGCAGCAAACGGACGTTGCTTTTCAAATGAATTGAGCCCGCGCCGTATTTGCCGTCGGGAAAATAAACCGTGCCGCCGCCGGACGAATTGCATTTGTCAATCGCTGAGTCAATTGCCGACGTGTCGTTCGTCTCGCCATTTCCCGTCGCGCCGAATTCTTTCACGTTGAAAATTTTATCGGGAAATTTTGGCAGCGGAAAATTCGGCGGCATGAACGGATTTTCCGCCGCGTAAATCGAAAATGCAAAAGCAAAGCCGATGCAGAACAAAATGGGTTTCATGTCCGTAGTATGACGATTTCAAATCCAGCAGCGATACAAAGAAAGTTCTGAAAATCTTGCAATCGCCGTCGCAAATTGTGAACCGGTTATTCGCCGGGACGATTTGCCCGCGTGCCCTTCTTGATTTCTTTCAGCGCAACGTCCGGCTGAAAATTTTCCGGCGCGGAAACGGAATCGTAATGAACGCCGAAACCGCAAATCGTCGGACAAGCGCGCGATTCTAAAATGGTCAAGCGAACTTTAGACGCGGTGACAGCAGGAAAACGGT
The DNA here is from genome assembly GCA_021323835.1 of Verrucomicrobiota bacterium. Taxonomy (GTDB): domain Bacteria; phylum Verrucomicrobiota; class Verrucomicrobiia; order Limisphaerales; family UBA11358; genus UBA11358. The sequence continues at coordinate 4,480 of JAJPKI010000140.1, forward strand.
CGAGTTTACGATGACCAATCGTCGTGCCCGAACAAATTTCCTGCCAATGCGGTTCGATAAGTGTTCCACCGCCAACCGTCGGTGGAACTCCTTCGTGAATTGGAGGTCCTTGCATTTGCGCCTGAACAAATGCTTCGACTTTGTATTTCGCCACGCGCTGGCCGAGCGAAATTTCTTCTTCCGTGCGAATCACGTTGAACGTTTTGTTGTCGCCTAAATCTACTTCCAACGATGCGTTTGTAATTCCGTCGTCAGTCGCCCAATAAGTTTCCGCGTCGTCGTCGAACGCCTTCTCTGCGCCGAATTGTTTGTCGTTGTCGCGGACGTTGCTTGCCGTCGCTTTTTGTCCGTGCGCGAAATCCGTTCCGAAAATTTTCTGAAGCGCATCGTGAAATTCGTGCAAGCCTTTGACACATTCATCCGAAAATTTTCCGTCCTTATTCGGCGCGACGTTGAGAATCAGCATCGAATTGCGGCCAACCGAGTAATAATAAAAATTCAGCAGCTTCTGCAAATCGCACGGCGGATTCGTGTCCCAAAACCAATGGCCGTTCATCATCGTGTCGCATTCGAGCGGAAACCAGATACGATTTGTCGCTTCCGTGCCCGGTGCGGGATAAACGCTCCAGTTTTCCAGCGGACAACATGCCAGTTCATTTCCAACCCAGCGCATGTCTTCATGAATGGGATTTACCACCGGTCCCTGTTTGATGGCTGCGTTCGGTTGCAATGTGCGGACGACCTGAATGATGTTTGACCAATCGGCGACGTTCGCCTTGTTGCCGTCGAACCACATTTCAAAAACCGGCCCGTAATTGGAAAGCAATTCCGTAAGTTGCTGATGATAATATTTTGCGTAAGCGTCTTTGTCCGAATCATAAGTCGCCACGCTTTTGTCATACGGCGAGCAATAAATGCCCAGCTTAATTCCCTCGGCCTTGCACGCATCGGATAATTCGCGCACGACGTCGCCTTTGCCGCCCTTCCAATCGCTCAAAGCGACGCTGTGCTTCGTCGTCGCCGTCGGCCAGAGACAAAAACCATCGTGATGTTTCGCCGTCAAAATAATTCCTTTGAAACCGGTTTCTTTCGCAACTTTCACCCACTGCGCGCAATCGAGATTCGTTGGATTGAATAATTTTTCATCCTCCGTGCCAAGTCCCGTGCCGCGACCGGTGAACGTGTTCATGCCGAAATGCGTGAACAACGTCATTTCATTATCAATCCACGCAAGTTGATTCGCGGATGGAACCGGTTCCAGTGGTTTCGGCGGCTCGGCGGCATGCATCAGACTTGTGGGCAAGAATGAAACGAAAGCAAATGCGCAAAAAATTAATCGGCAGTTTTTCATAATGATTTGTTCACGATGTCGAACAACGCGCCGCAAGTAAAGCATAGGCGCGGGTTATGTTTTGGCTATGCCTTACACGGAAACTTTCTGTCCCGTGCGCATGGCTTCATAAATCGCGGTGATAATCTTGATGTCGCGCAATCCCATTTCGCCGGACGCGACGCTTTCGCGATTGTTCAAAATGCAGTCCGCAAAATCGTCCATGTGCCATGCCTGTTGGTAACAATTTTTGCCGTCCACTTGCGGCTGCCTTGGAAATTGCAGCGGGCCTTTGTCCGTCACCACCGTGCCGGGGCCGTAACTGAACGCGTGCTGTTGAAAATCAATGAAGTTTTTCCCGCTGGCATTTTCCGCGCGGAACGTGTCAGAGACGTGATTGTAACTGCAAACACCGGTGAATGTCGCGCCGTTCGGAAATTCCAAGGTGAAATCGAGCGTCTCCTCGACATCGTAAAAAAAGTCGGGACGTTCTTTCGGACGTTGTTTCGCCGTGACTGCGACCGGCGCAACTTCGCCTGCCGCCGCGCACGCGCCTTGAATGAGATAAATTCCTAAATCCGGCCCCGGTCCGCCGCCGGCGATTAATTTGTCCACGCGCCACGCGCGGTTGCCGAAAACAAATCCGCGGTCGCCGGTCATTTTCATGAACGGCCCGACTTCTTTGGCGAGCCGTCCGATTTCCTTGAAATACGGGTCAAAATGCAGCCGGTAGCCGACGGATAATTTCACGTTGGCCGCTTTGCACGCGTCAATCATCGCCTGGCAATCGTCCACCGTCGTCGCCATCGGTTTTTCTGTGAGCACATGTTTGCCCGCGTTCGCGCAGCGAATCGTGTAAACTGGATGCAATGCGGGCGGTGTGACGATATAAACGAAATCAATGTCCGGATTGTCCTTAATTTTTTCAAGGTTGCCGTAAGTGTAGAGATTTTTTTCCGGCAAATTATATTGTTGTTTCCATGCCGCCAATTTTTCGGGATGACCGCTAACGGCGCCGACAAGTTCGCAATTCTTTGTCATTTGCAGCGCCGGAGCCAATTCGCCGGACGCGTATTTGCCAAGGCCGAGCAACGCAACGCCCAATTTTTTCTTGCCGCTTAATTTGTCCAGTGCGGTTTGAATTGTAGGATTGGTTTGCGCGCGCGCGGCTAAACCGATTCCGCCGGCGACGGCGGCGGTGCCAATTGTCAATTGCCGCAAAAAATCGCGGCGCGAACTATTTTGGAGATTCGGCTTTTTCATTTTCGTTGGTGCTTGTGGTTCCCGGCGCTGTGGCATTTTCGACGGCATTGGTCGAAGTCGTTTCATCGGAATTGTCCGCCGCATTTTCGTCGTCCGAGGATTTTTCTTTTTTCGGC
>JAJPKI010000180.1 GCA_021323835.1 Verrucomicrobiota bacterium
AGTTGGATTTGTCACAGACACCGGCCGCATGGTCGTGAAGCATCATGGAAAAATTGTCGCGGACATTCCGGCAAAAAAAATTGCAGATGAATCGCCGATTTATCAGCGCGAAGCGCGCGAGCCGGAATATTTGAAAGCCGTGCGCGCGTTTCGTTTGGATGGAATTCCCGATTCCCAATTTCCCATCTCCGATCTGCAGAAGCTGCTGGCGTGGCCGAGTATCGCGTCGAAGAATTGGGTTTACCGGCAATACGACCACATGGTTCGCGACGGCTCGGTGGTTTGTCCCGGCAGCGATGCGGCGGTGATTCGGATTAAATCGGATTCGTTGCCGGAATTGTCCGGCCAAAAATCCGTTTCGGAAAAATTGATTGCGATGACGGTGGATTGCAACGGCGTTTACGTTTATCTCGACCCATACGAAGGCGCAAAAATTGCCGTAGCTGAAGCGTGCCGAAATCTCGCGTGCAGCGGCGCGCTTCCACTTGGCGCGACGGACAATTTGAATATGCCGAGCCCGTTGAAGCCGGAATTATTTTGGCAAATCAAAGAATCCGTTCGCGGCCTCGCCGACGGCTGCCGCGCATTCAATGCACCTGTGACTGGCGGCAATTGCTCGCTTTACAATCAAAGTCCCGCCGGACCAATTGACCCGACGCCGACAATTTCTGTCGTTGGCATTATCGAAAAATTGGAACACGTCACCACGCAATGGTTCAAAGATGAAGGCGACGCGATTATTTTGCTCGGCGAAGTTGCGGACAAAAATGATGCGCTGCTCGGACTCGGCGGCTCGGCGTATTTGCAAGTGATTCACGGAATCAAAAATGGTTCACCGCCGCGATGCGATTTGGAAATTGCAAAGACATTACACACGACGCTGCTCGGTTTGATTCAAAGCGGCTTGGTGAAAAGCGCGCACGATTGCAGTGACGGAGGATTGGCCGTGGCAATTGCCGAAAGTTGCATTTCACAATTAGTTGCGCGCGAAACGCCGCGACTCATCGGCGCACAAATTGATTTAACGAAATTCAGGGACGGCGACACGCCGTCCCTCCCAAATCGGATTGACGCGTTGCTTTTTGGTGAAACGCAATCGCGCATTGTCATTTCCTGCGCGGCGCTGGATGCGACAAAAGTGGTCGAGCGCGCGAAGTTGCTCGGCGTTCCGGCAGTTCAAATCGGCAAAGTCGGTGGCGACAAATTAATAGTTAAAACTTTTGCTGGAGAATTTTCATCGCCATTGGCCGAACTTCACGACGTGTGGTGGAATTCCATTGCGCGTGCGATGAAATAGCTTCGAATTGCCGCTTGATAAAATCTGGATTTGGGGGAAAATGTCAGAACAGCCTGATGAATAACCAGATGACTTGACTCGTCTATCTTTTTGCCATTTTCCAACCTGAAGTTTTTATGTTTTTTTCATCCCATCACTTTCGTTTAATCGGAGTGATTTTTATCGCTGCGCTGACTTGCCATGCAAGCACGCAATTGGATTTAAATTCGCTCGGCGCAGTGGCGGCGCAATCCAGCGGCTCGGGAGCGTCGGCGTCGCGGGCGATTGACGGAAACACTTCAACGTTTAGCCAGACATCCAATTTGTCGAACAGTTTTTGGGAAGTTACTTTAAACCGGCGGGTTCAAATCAGCAAAATTCAATTGATGCCGACGGCTTGGGACATCGCGAGTAATCTCGTGCTGCGGGTTTATGATTTATATGGCCAGACCGTTTTTCAAGCGACGGTGAGTGGTGTGGGCACGGACACAAACGGTTTGCCGGTATGGTCAACAAATCTGCCCGCAGGCATTTACGGACGCACGGTGCATTTCGGTTTGGAAAACGGCCAGACCAACGGCGCGGGGAGTTTTATCGTTTCCATCGCCGAAGTTCAAGTGTTCGGCGACCCGTCGGCGACGCTCGGTCCGTCGGCGATGGCGTCGGTGGGAACGGTTTGGCAATCAAGCACGAACCTCGACCCGAATTTTGCGGTGGACGGAAATCCGGCTACAACAAGTGAAACGCAGGACCAGACTAATGCCTATTGGCTGCTGACGTTCGACAATCCGCGCGCAGTGCAGCGGCTCGAACTGGTCAACACGACTACATCTGCAAATGCGTCACGATTGCAGGGATTGACCGTGCGAATTTTGGACAACAGCTCCAATTCACTGGCTTCGACAACAATTCCCAGCGTCGCAACGGGCGGGAATTGGATTTTCACGCCGCCGATTGCCGTCACCAATGCGCGTTACGTTAAAATCGGTTTGGAAAATGGAAACACAAACGGTCAGGGCAATCACATCGTCGCCTTTGCGGAGGTCAACGTGCTTTCCACCACGAACCTCGGCGCGGGCAAACCCGCTTACATGACACGCGACTCGGACACGATGCCGCCCAATTCAAATGTCAACGATGACAATTACGCGACCATCGGCGGGACAGGGACGGTTAACACGCACGACTTTTTTTGGGAAATGAATTTAGGCCAGCCGTATGCGCTTTACAACGTGCGCATTGTCACCGCCAACGGCGAGCGGCCGAACCTGACGAATGCGACGCTCACCATTATGGACGGAAATTATAATCCGATTTACATGCTGCCGCTTTCGAACGCCGTTTCCGAAATTTGCGACGTGGCGCTACCGTCGCCGGTGTTTGGGCAATACGTGCGCGTGGGTTATGAATACGCGCAGCGCAGCGTCGGCAACGGCAGTCCCAGCGCGACGTGGGAAATTGATATGAAAGAAGTGCAGGCTTACGGACGACCGACCAACGAAGTCGGCCTGTTAAGTTTCACCGCGTCGCCCACGCAAATTGTTTCCAGCGCGTCCGCGACGTTGCAATGGCAGGAAAATGATTTGGCGCAATTGGCCTTGTATCCGGGCGGCAATTCCGCAGGCTCGAACACGCTGGCAAATGGAAGCGGCTCGCTGACGCTCTCGCCGGCGACTTCCACGGAATACACGCTCGTGGGATATTCTTTCAGCAATAATTTTCCACGACAGGTGACGGTGGAAGTGAACGGGCAAAAATTGCCGCCACAAATTTCCGAGTTCATGGCGGACAATCTATTTACATTGAACGATGGAAATGGCAATGCGTCCGACTGGATTGAATTGCACAATCCCAACAACACGCCGTTGGACATCAGCGGAGATTATTTGAGCGACGACCCGGCGGCGCAGACCAAATGGCAATTTCCATCCGGCACAATCATTTCGCCGCACGGATATTTCATCGTATTCGCCGACAGTTCTGCGACAAATCACATGGTAGATTCCAGCGGTTATTTGCACACGAGCTTCGGTTTGGATAACAACGGCGAATCATTGATTTTGACTGGAACAAATGGCACAACGGTTTTAGACGGCATCACGAATTTTCCCGCGCAAATGACCGACCTCGCTTACGGTCGCACGCTCGCCGGACAATGGGCGTTTCTCGAACCGACGCCGTTCGCGCCAAATGTCGCGACGAATTACGCCGGCTGGCTGGCGGATTTGAATTTCGATCACAAACGCGGCTGGTTCACAAATGCGTTCACGCTCGTCATTTCAAATTCAAATGTCGGCGCGCAAGTTTTTTGGTCAACGAACGGCTTTGAACCGACGAATCTTTACACCGGCCCGTTAAACATCGCCAACACCGTCGGCGTGCGCGCGCAGGTCAAGCAAGCCGGCTACAAATCGCCGCGCATCAAAACGCACACCTATTTATTTTTGAACGACATCGTTCAGCAATCGCAATTGAGCACGACCATCACGCAAAATCCGATTTACACAAATCGTTTGCGGCAGGGATTTTTGGATTTGCCGATTATCAGCATCAACGTGCCGCCTGCTGGACCTCAATATGCTTATTTGGCTTACAATCAGGACCGTCCTGACCGCACGGCGTCCGTGGAATTTTTTATGCCGGACGGCTCGAACATCCAGCAGGATTGCGGATTGGTCCATCTCGGGGGGCAATTTGGAATGGGCACGGGACTTTACGGAAAAAAAACCTGGCAATTAAATTTCAGCAGCGAATACGGCGCGAACTATTTACAATTTCCATTGTTCGCCGGATTTGACCATGGAATTCTCGCACACGATAAATACAAAGAGCTCGACATTCACGCAGGAAATCAAGACCAGGGCGGCTACGGCGGCAGCCGCGGATTTTACATGTCGCACGCCTTTGCGCTCGACTCAATGCTCGACATGGGCGACCTCAATCCGCACAGCCGATTCGTGATGGTCTTCACCAACGGCGTTTACATGGGACAATTTTGCATGAACGAGCGGCTCACCGACGCGATGCTCGCGGAATATCTCGGCGGCTCGAAGAGCGATTACCTCACCGTCAAAGGCAATGACAACACCGGCACGTGGGGATTTATTCCTGGCGTCGCCGACGGCCCCGACCGCAGTCCTTATGATTATGTTCGAACCAACATGTCATCTTACTACGCCATCAAAGACCGCGTGGACGTGACGAACAACATTGATTACATGCTCATGTGGCAATGGGGAAATGCCGAAGCGGAATTTCGTGCCGCCATGCCACGCGCTCCGGGCAAAGGCGGATTCAAAGTCTGGCTCGCCGACGCCGACGGACTCGTGCGACAACAAAGTGGCGTGAACGGACAATTGACCAAGGACAACGTGACGGGCACGGTTTTCACATGGGGACCGGGCTGGATTTTCAGCAACTTGTTGCACGAAGCAAATTCGGATTTCAAAACGTTGCTGGCCGACCGCATTTACAAAAACTTTTTCAATAACGGCCCGATGACGCCGACGAAATTACAGGCGCGTTTGGACGCGCGCATGGCGGAAATCACCAACAGCATGGTCGGAGAAATGGCGCGCTGGAGCGCGGCTTCCGGTTACAGCCCGACGACGTGGCAAAACGACGCCGCCTATGCGCGTGCAAATTTATTTCCTGCGCGCGGCAATACTTTGATTTCGCAATTTCGCGCGGCAGGCTGGTATCCGTCGTTCGACCCGCCAACGTTGAGCCAGGTCGGCGGCAGCGTCACGAACGGTTACAAACTTACGATTTCCGCGCCGGGCGGAACCATTTTTTACACGCTCGACGGTTCCGACCCGCGTCTTGCGGGCGGGTTGACGAATTCCAGCGCTTTTGCTTTTGTCACGGGTTCGGCAGCGACAAATATAATTTCTGTCGTCAACATTCCGCTGAATTCGGCATGGAAATTTTTCAACACCAACGTTGCCCCCGCCGGCAGTTGGACAAGCGTGAATTACAATGATACGGCTTGGCCAAGTAGCAACACGCCTGCGGGCTATCCGCAACCGGACGGCGTAACGTTTTCGAATGTTCTCAGTTACGGTTCGGACATAAACAACAAATGGATTAGTTATTATTTCCGCCAGAGTTTTGTCGTCACCAATCTCGCGGGCATCACCAATATGACTCTCGGTCTGAATGTGGACGATGGCGCGGTGGTTTATCTCAACGGCACGGAACTGACGCGCGGCACCAATATGCCCGCCGGGCCAATCACCAATGGCACTTTCGCGCTGACGGCCGTGAGCGGCCCCAGTGAAACAATAGTGAATTTTTATAACGTGCCGGCAAATCTTTTAGTGACCGGAACCAATGTCGTTGCTGTTGAAGTGCATCAAGATGCCGTAACAAGTTCCGACCTTCATTTCAATTTGAGCCTTTTCGGTGCGGTGACAAATATCACGTTCAGCTCGTCGCTCACTTTGACGCTGACGAATGCAACGACAATCAACTTGCGGGTGCTTAACGGAACCAATTGGAGCGCGCTGGAAACGGCTGGTTTCATTCTCGCGCCGCTGCGCCAGCCAAATGTCGGCGACGTGCTCATCAGCGAATTGAATTATCATCCGCCGGATTCGGAAAATTACGAATTCGTCGAACTTTACAACACGACGACAAACCAACTTGATTTGTCCGGCGCGCAAATCTCCGGCGGCATCACGTATCTTTTTCCGAACGGATTTTCCGTCGCGCCAAGCGGATTTGCAATCGCCGCGAGAAATCTCGCGTCGTTCGCGGCGCGTTATCAAAATACAAATTCGCCATATTATTATTCCGGGCTAAATGTTGCCGGGCCATATTCCGGAAAAATGTCGAACAGCGGCGACAGTGTCGTGCTCGTCGCGTCCAACGGCGTCGAACTTTGCGAAGTCAATTACGACACGAACGAAGTCTGGTCCACGCGCGCCAACGGCGAAGGCAGTTCGCTCGAATTGGCCAATCTGAATGCCGCAGCTGCGAATGGCACAAACCTCGCCAATTTAAATTTTTATTTGAATCACGGCCAGAATTGGAAATCGAGCGGATTATACAACGGCTCGCCCGGACGATTGGACACGACGCCAAAAACCGTCGTCATCAACGAACTCAACGCCCACACTCACGTCGGCGCCGACTGGCTGGAATTGAAAAACTTGACGGCAAATCCCGTGGACATCAGCGGCAATTATTTGAGCGACGATTTGAACAACGTCTTTAAATATTATTTGCCGCCGGGCACAATTGTTCCTGCGAGCGGATTCCTTGTTTTAAGCCAGACCAACGTCGGTTTTGCCTTCAGCGAACACGGTGAAGACATCGTGCTCGCGCAAACTTCCGGCACGAACATCATTCGCTTCATTGACGCGCTTACTTACGAGGGCGTTGCGCGCGAAGAATCACTTGGCCGTTACACGCGCTCGGACGGCATCGTGGATTTCACGGAGTTACGTTCGCAAACGCCCGGCGCGGAAAATGATTTGCCGCGCGTCGGCCCCGTCGTCATCAGCGAAATTATGTATCACCCGGCCACGAACAAATTTGAATACATCGAAATCGCAAACATTTCTCCGACGAACGTTTTGCTTTACGACCCGCTCGCGCCGACGAACACGTGGTGGCTGACCAACGCGGTCACTTTTGTTTTCCCGACCAATCAAACGCTCGCGCCCGGCGCCGCCGCAATTATTTGCGAAACCAACTCCACAGCTTTCCAGGCGGCATACAATGTTCCAACAAACGTGACCATTTACGGTCCGTATAGCGGTCATTTGGACAACGCCGGCGAGCATATAAAATTGGAGCATCCCGGCGACCGCGAAACGAATGGATTTTTGCCTTTCTATCGCATGGACCACGTGCTTTATGCGCCCGACGGTGCGTGGCCAACGCAAGCCGACAGCGGAAATAACATCAGCCTCGAACGCGTTACGCTCGAAGGCTACGGCAGCGACCCGATTAACTGGCAACCGTCCGCGACGAACGGTTCGCCTGGAATATTTATTGGCAATCGTCCGCCGATTGTAAATGTCATCGGCGCCACGACTGTCACCGAAGGCGACACCGTTTCGCTCACCGCACAAACGACCGACCCCGATTTGCCGTGGCAAACTCTCACGCTCTCGGGCCAAAATTTGCCGAACGGCAGCACGTTCAATGTAACCAACGGAACATTTTCATGGCCGACGGTCGAGACCAACGGCCCGGGCGTTTATAATTTGCAATTCATCGCCGCAGACAACGGCACGCATCAAATGATAACAACACAAATTGTCGCCGTGACCGTGCTCGAATCCAACATTGCGCCG
>JAJPKI010000159.1 GCA_021323835.1 Verrucomicrobiota bacterium
AAGCTTTTTAAGTTGCTCCCATTTTCTGAAAGTCATCCGGCGATTGTGTCAAAAAATTCGACCGTGGACAAGGTTGCTCGACCAAAGGAAATTGCAAAAGGCAATCATTTACAGGCACTTTTGCCCACCTTTCCGAGTTGCGCTTTGAATTTGGCTTGGTTAACCTGTTTTACCGTTCGGGCATGAAGCACGGGCGGTAATTTTTTATGGCCGAAGGATATTGCGTTAAGTGCAAAGCCAAAAAGGAAATCGCCGACGGCGTTGAAGAAACGATGAAAAACGGCCGCAAAGCGATTAAAGGCAAATGCCCGACTTGTGGCACGGTGATGTTCAAGATTTTGGGCGGCAAAGCCGCTCCGGCTCCTGCCCCGACCAATCCGCCGGCCACAAGCTGATATGTCTCAACAACTGGCTTACGTCATTGTCACTCCTTACTCGCTTTACAAATCACGCACCGGCGGAATTTTGAGCCGCCTCATTTCGCGCACCGGCCTCGATTTGGTTGCCATGCGCATGTTCGCGCCGAGCGCCGAACTCGTGAAAGAATATGCCGCGGAAATTGTTTCTGCCGAAGACCCGCAGGACCGGAAAATTCAAGAGGAACTTCGCGAATACATTTTGAAAAATCTCGGACCGGACGCAAAAACCGGTCGACATCGTCGCGTGATGATGATGCTCTTTCGCGGTGAAGATGCCGTTCGCAAAGTGCGCTCGGTCGTCGGCAATTTGAGTCCCGACCGTCGCGGTGGCGAAACCATTCGCGACACTTACAGTGATTTGATAATTGATGAGGACAACGGACAAGTCCGCTACTTCGAGCCAGCCGTTCTCGCCGCGCCCAACGAACGCGAGGCGGAAATTAAATTGAAACTGTGGGCAAAATTTTCCGATAAGGACGGCGGTATTATTGAAAATACAATCGCACATCCAGCCGGCCAAGCGCCTGAACGCACGCTGGTGCTCATCAAGCCGGACAATTTTAATTTTCCGACCGGTCGGCCAGGCAACGTAATTGATTTCTTTTCACGCACCGGACTTTACATCGTTGGCGTCAAAGTGCTGCACATGAGTTTGGCGCAGGCGTTGGAATTTTACGGTCCCGTTCGCGACGTGCTGCGCACGAAATTGAAAGAAGGCGTGAGTGAACGCGCCAAAAATGTTTTGGAAAAAGAATTCAATTTTAAAATTTCGCCGGACGCGCAAAAAGCCCTCGGCGACATTCTTGGCCCGATTCATGGCGATAATCAATTCGACGTCATCATGCGTTTCATGACCGGATTTACCGCTGCGGAACGTCCATCGCCGGAAGAACAGAAAAAACCCGGCTCGCAAAAATGTATCGCGCTGGTCTACGAAGGCGTCAATGCCGTCCGAAAAATCCGCGACGTGCTTGGACCGACCGACCCGTCCAAAGCGCCGCCCGGCTCGATTCGCCGCGAGTTTGGCTCCAATATTACCGTCAATGCCGCGCACGCAAGTGATTCGGTAGAAAATGCGCAACGCGAATTCAAAATCGTCCAGCCAGGCGAAAATAATTTGAAACAAGTCGTCGAAGCGGCTTACGGAAAATTGTAAGCGCGCAATTTTTCCAGCAATTGCGCGTCGGCAGCGGGAAATTCGAAATTACCCAATTCGTTTTTGAAAATCCATTTGACGGCTGCGCAACCAATTGGTTTTGGCTCGCCGGAAACCAATTCACAAATGAAAAATTTCAAATGAACGGATTTCTCCGGATAATCGTGAGCAATTTCTTCAAATAATTTTCCAACGGAAATTTCAATTCCCAATTCTTCGTTAATTTCGCGAACGAGACATTCTTCAAATGTTTCATCCGTTTCACGTTTGCCGCCGGGAAATTCCCAAAGCCCGCCGAGGTGCGAATCTTTATGACGTTGCGTGATGAGAAGTTTTCCGTTTTTGAAAATGAGCGCGGCGCTGACTTCGATGTAACTCATCGTCCGACGCTTTTGTAAACCCAGCCGCGTTTTTCCATTTCCGCGCGGTCGAAAAGATTCCGACCATCGAACATAATCGGATGCGACAACAATTTCTTCGCGCGGTCTAAATCCAACTTTTTGAATTCGTCCCATTCGGTCGCAATCACGATTGCGTCACAATCTTCGGCGACATCATTCATGTCGTCAACGTAAGTGACATTGCTCAAAACAGATTTCGCTTTGTCCATCGCTTTCGGGTCGTGGACACGCAAACTCGCGCCTTCTTTTTGCAGTCGCTGGCACAAATCAATCGCGGGCGACATGCGGACGTCGTCGGTGTTTTGCTTAAACGCGAGGCCGAGCACGCCGATTTTTTTGTCCTTCAACACCCAAAGCGTGTCGGTGATTTTTTTGACGAAGCGTTCCATTTGCTCGGAGTTGATGCGCTGGACTTCCTTGAGCAATTTGAATTCGTAACCGACTTGCTCGGAAATTTTGATGAACGCGCTCAAATCTTTTGGAAAGCAACTGCCGCCAAAGCCGATGCCCGCATTGAGAAATCTGCGCCCGATGCGTTCGTCCAATCCGATGCCGTGCGCGACTTGCTCGACGTTCGCGCCCGCGGCTTCGCATAAAATGGAAATGGCGTTGATGTAAGAAATTTTCAACGCGAGAAATGAATTAGCCGCGTGCTTAATCAATTCCGCCGAATTGATGTCGGTGATGATAATCGGCGCATTAAATGGCGTGTAAACTTCCTTCATCGCGGCGACGGGACGTTGCGAGCGGACGCCGATGACGACGCGGTCGGGTTTCATCAAATCGCCGACGGCAAAACCTTCGCGAAGAAATTCCGGATTGCTGACGACATCGAAATCCACCTGCGCTTTACAGTAACGTTTAATCGTCTCGGAAACTTTTTCGCCCGTTTTCACCGGCACCGTGCTTTTATCCACGACGATTTTGTATTCAGTCATTGCACCGGCGATGTCGCGCGCGACGCGTTCGATGAAGCTCAAATCCACCGAGCCATCCGGTTGCGGCGGCGTCGGCACGGCGATAAAAATGACATCGGATTTTTTTACGCCTTCCGCCGTGCTGTTCGTAAATGAAAGCCGTCCGGCGGCGACATTTTTTTTGACGAGTTCTTCGAGGCCGGGTTCGTAAATCGGAATCCCGCCGCTTTGAAGCAATTTTACTTTCGCAGCATCGTTGTCCACGCAAATGACGTGATGACCGACTTCAGCGAAGCAAGTGCCTGTGACGAGTCCAACGTAGCCCGTGCCGATAATTGTGAGCTTCATGCTATTTGACGGATTGCAGAGGAATCGCGGGAGCTGTTGCGGGCGCGGCAACGGATTTGGAAACGGGCATTTTATTTTTCAATTGCATGTAATGCCACATCGCGTCGTTGCCAATGGAATTATTTTGATTCGCGCGGGCAACTTCTTCGAAATCATTTTGCGCGATGTCATATTTGCCTTGGGCTTCCAAAATTTTTGCGAGACCGAGTTTCGCGGCGCTTGCGATTGCAGGCTCGGAAGAATTCATTGCGCGTTGGAAAGCTGTTGCCGCGTCATCCGTTTTGCCTTGAGCTTCCAGGCTGGCAGCTACTCCGAGCGCGGCTTGCCCGGCAAATTCACCGTCGGGATGGTCGGTGAGATATTTTTGAAATTGCGTTTGGGCATCTGCGTATTTGCCCGCGACGAAAAATGCCGTTGCGCCTTGCAGCAACGCGCGTTGTCCGGCTGCGGTGCCGGAATAGTCCGTGGCGATTTTCAAAAATGCTTCCGGTTGTGCGGTCTGTGAAAGCGTTAATTTGGTCAGTGCTTCGCCCGCGGCGATTTCTTTTTGGCTGCGTTGTTGATTAAAAATCCAAATGGCGGCAATCGCGATGGCGGCAATGACCGCGCCGGCGACGATGCGATTTTTGTTCGCTTCGATTTGCGGCCACAATTTTAGCAGAAAAATATTTGCGTCGTCTTGAGCTGGCATAAAGAACTTTAATTTTTCCAGCGATTGCACAAAACGCAAGCCGAAATGGAAGAAATTGCTTGAGAGCGGGGCGCAAAAAGGTTTTATTGGGCGAAACGGAGAGATGGCCGAGTGGCTGAAGGCGCTGGTTTGCTAAACCGGTATACCCCTTAAAAGGTATCGGGGGTTCGAATCCCCCTCTCTCCGCCAGTTTTTTCGTCAAATTTTCCGAATCAAATCGCTCGCTTCAAATCGCACTTTTGGCAGCGAAGCGTATTTGTCGCTTTCAGCACGATAACCGAGCGCGCAGGCAACGACCGTTGCGTAACCAGTTTTTTCCAAATTCAAAACGCGGTCGTATTCGGAGGGAATAATTCCTTCCATCGGGCAGGCGTCAATTCCCAAAACCGCGGCGCAGGTCATCAAATTGCCGAGCGCGATGTAAGTTTGTCGTGTTGCCCATTCGTGCGCAATTTTTCCGCGCGAGCCGTGGACGACATCGCCGAGCATCATGCCGCGATACGTCGCGAGCTGGCTGCCTTCTTTTTGCGCGGCGTCAGCGGGCAATTTGCGGACTTCAATCATGCGGCTCACAAATTTGTCCACGTCGGCTTCGGTCATTTTCGTGCGCGCGGTCAAAACGACGAAGTGCGAACAGTCCACAACCTGTTGTTGATTCCATGAATGCGCGAGTAATTCCGCGCGTTTTTCACGGTCGGTCATCACGATGAAATGATACGGCTGCAAACCGTAGCTCGTCGGCGTGAGAATCAACGCGCGTTCGAGCGTTTGCCATTTGTCGTCGGGAATTTTTTTATTCGGGTCAAAGCGTTTGGTCGCATAACGCCAGTTCAACGCTTCGAGCAATTGTTCTTTCGAAATCGGTTTCATGCCTGTTGAATAATTTTTTCCTTCTTCGCGTCGAATGTAGCAACAAGCGTGGAAAAGTCAAAACGAGTGCGATGCGTGCCATTTATTCAGACGGGTATGCACAAATTCGAGGCTGAAATTACTAATTGAGATGATAAGTTGTATAAATCCGTTGTCGTCGTTAAGTGTTGCCGAAATAAAACAGTTGCGCGGCAAAAAAAATCAATGTCATAAAGTCAATTGATTTGAACGCTTGAAATATCACCGGAGTTTTTAATGTCCATGAAATTGTCGTCGTTGCGAAATTTAATTGTCGTTGTCATTGTCACGGTTTGCGCCGGCGCGTTTGCGCAATTGCAGCGCGTGCCGAACACGTCGCTGACGAATATGCCAGCGTTTCCGCCGACGTTTGGCTACACAACAACGAATGCTTTTCCGGGTTTAGTTTTTACAAATCCGATTTGCATCGTCTCACCGCCGGGCGAAACCAATCGGCTTTTCATTTTAAGCAAGAACGGTCTTATCAGCGTCATCACCAATCTCGCGCAACCGACCGGCGCGGCGTTCATGGATTTGACGCCGCAGGTTTCCAGCCAAAGCGCCAACAGCGGCACGGCGGGCGAACGCGGGCTTGTGGGAATGGCATTTCATCCGGGATTTGCCACAAACGGATATTTTTTCATTTTGTATATGCCGACGAATTCCGTTGCCGGAAATTATTTCGACCGGCTCGCAAGATTCAAAATTTCTTCGACCAATCCAAATCAAGGCGACACCAATTCGCAGGTGATTTTTTATGACCAGGCTGACCGCGACCCTAATCACAATTCCGGCGACATTCATTTTG
>JAJPKI010000360.1 GCA_021323835.1 Verrucomicrobiota bacterium
AGCCATGTGCCGTCGCGGTCAACAATTCCAAAACGGTCGGCGTCGCCGTCGGTGCCGAGGCCGAGATGCGCTTTGCCGCTGCGGACAAATTTACTGACGTCGGCCATGTTCTCCGCGTTCGGCTCGGGATGATGTCCGCCGAACAGCGGATTCAATTCGTTGTGAAACATCGTCACCTTCGCGCCGACGCTTTCGAGCAATTTGTCGAGATAACCATGCGCGGTGCCGTAGGAAATGTCCACGGCGACTTTGAGTTTCGCTTTTTTGAGCACAGAAAATTCGATGAGCTTGTGCAGTTGCTTGAAATAATCCGGCTGTGGATTGAACGTCTCGCACTGATAAGTTCCGATGACTGCGCCTTTGAACGACCAATTTTCAGATTGCAGTTTCGCGATGTTGGCTTCGATTTTGTTGGTGACCTCTGGTGTGGCCGGCGCGCCGTTCCATGTCGAAAATTTCAGGCCTTGATATTCGGCGGGATTGTGACTCGCCGTCATGTTGATGCCACCAAGCGCTTTGCGAAAACGAATCGCATAAGCAATCACGGGCGTGGGTGTGTCGCGGTCGCAGAGCAACGGCTCGAGGTCGTTCGCTTCCAACACTTCGCAGACGGCTTGGGCAAATTCGCGCGCCAGAAAACGCGTGTCGTGGCCGACAATCACAACGGGCTTGCGCCCGTGAATTGCGGATTGCGGATTGCGAAGTTCGGAATTTAGATAGTCGGCAATGCCTTTGGTTGCGAGCCGGACATTTTCGAAGGTGAAATCGCGCGCGATAATTTCGCGCCAGCCGGAAGTTCCAAATTTAATTACAGCCATGGCCGCTAATTACGATTTCCAGTCGAAGGCTTTCTTTTTCAAAGCGTAAAGATAGCCGACGAACAAAATTCCGATGAAAGAAAGCATTGAGCCGAAAATCAAATTGCGCGTGGCGTGTTCGGCGAGCATGTCGCGATAGACGACGGCCCACGGATACATAAACACGACTTCGATATCGAACAGGATGAACAGCATCGCGACGAGATAAAATTTGACGGAGAAACGCGAGGCGCCTTCGCCAATCGGGTCTTTGCCGCATTCGTAGGCGGTGTCTTTGGCTTTGGTGTGCTTGGATTTGAAACCGATGAGGACGGAAATCATTAAAACTCCGGCGGCAAAGCCAATGGCCGCGGCAAGCAGTATCAAAATCGGAATGTATTGCGCAATTTGTGAATCTTGCATCCGCGCAATTTAAAAGTTCGGCGCAAAAGTTCAATGAAATTCCGCGCGACAATTCTGCGGGTTTCACCCCATTTTGAGCGCGGAGTTGCGTGTTAGGTTAGTCGGAATCGTAACAAGGAGTTTTGCAAGTATGAAAAAATTATGCGCAACAATTGTAATGGCATTCGTCGCCGTCGCGGCATGGGCGGATTATGTGAACGGGACTTATTATCCGCAGCAAAACTACACGCCGCCCGCTGACTCAACGACGACAACTTCAACCGGCTCGACGGATTTATATTCGGGCGCGCCGCAAACAAAACGATTCGGCGCAGGCCTCATTTTAGGCGAACCGGTCGGCGCTACGGTGAAATATTGGTTGAACAACACGATGGCAGTGGACGGCGCGGCGGGATTTTCTTCGCACAGCCATTCAAGCCTTTATTTCAACGCCGATGTGCTCTGGCATAAATTCGATTTGTTCGACATTTCACCGGCGCCGGGAAAAATGCCGTTATATTTTGGCGTGGGCGGATTGCTGCGGTTTCGCAATCACGGCGAAGACGATGTTTTAGGCGTCCGCGTTCCGGTGGGTGTGGATTATATTTTCGATAATTTGCCGATTGATGTATTTGCGGAAGTCGGGCCGGCCGTTGACGTGCATCCGAGTTTCCGCGGCGAAATCACCGGCGGCATCGGCGCGAGATTTTGGTTCTAGAAAATTCTGGAACCTTGTGGGGATAAAAGAGCGCGGCAGCAATGTCCGCGCTCTTTGACTTTATATTTGGCTTGCTGCAAAGTCGGCAAAATGCTTCGATTCGCAAAACCACCGGAACATTTATGAAAAAAAATTTAATTCTTCTCGTCTGCGCCATTGCTTTTTTCCGCTGCGAGACATTTGCGGCGGATACGACGAACGCCACCGTTGAACTCGAAAATCTCGTCGGCAAAATCAGGACGGACATCGGCGACGGCAAGCGAACGGAAACCGAATTGGCCGACGATTTGAAGCAATTCGACGCGTTGCTGGCCGAACACAAAGGTGAAAAGACAGACGATGTCGCCAAAATTTTATACATGAAAGCCACGCTTTATCGCGAGGTCATTGGCGATGACAAGAAAGCTGACGAATTGATGACTCAACTCAAGAGCCAATTCAAGGACACGAAGTTCGTCACTGAAATTGTTCAAATGGAAGAACGGCGGCTGGCGGCAAAGAAAGTTCAGGATTCTTTGGTCGCCGGCGCGACATTTCCCGATTTCAGCGAAAAAGATTTAGAAGGCAATTCCATTTCTGCCGCCGGTTACAAAGGCAAAATCGTGTTGATTGATTTTTGGGCGACGTGGTGCGGACCGTGCCGCGAGGAAATGCCTAATGTCATTGACACTTATGTCAAATATCACGACAAGGGTTTTGACATCATTGGCATCAGCCTCGACGAAGACCGCACGACGCTCGAAAATTTTCTCAAGGAAAATAAAATTAGCTGGCCGCAATATTTCGACGGCAAGGGCTGGGAAAACAAAGTGGCGATGAAATACGGCGTCGAAAGCATTCCGGCGACCATTTTGATTGGCCGCGATGGAAAAATTATCGGCAAAGATTTTCGCGGCGAAGAATTAACGCAAGCCGTCGCCAAAGCGCTGGAAAAATAGGTCAACGAGCCGCCATCATTTGCTCGAGCGTCGGATTCATCGCGTCCGCCCAGATTTGATAACCTTGCGCGCTGGGATGCAATTGGTCGGGCATAATTTCTTTTGGAATTTTTCCATCGGCATCGAGAAATCTGTCGCCAAAATATAAATACTTCACCGTTTTGCCGCCGTCATCGTATTTGGAAATGATTTCGTTAACGGCGTGAATCGTTTTCATTCGCTGCGCCGCTTCTTCGGATTGAGCGACGCTGTTGGTGCGCGGGCCGCGCGGAAAAATTCCGAGCAATAAAATTTTCGTCTCAGGAGTTTTCTCATGAAAGTCGCCGATAATTTTTTTAATCGCGGCGGCAATATCGTCCGGCGAATCGTCTTTGCTGTTGTTCGTGCCAATCAACAGCACGCATACTTTCGGGTGAATGCCATCGAGCTCGCCATTTTCAATTCGCCAAAGCACGTGCTGCGTGCGGTCGCCGCCGATGCCGAAATTTGCCGCGTGCATCGGCGCGTAATATTGATTCCAAACATTTGAGCCGCGATTGCGCCAGAAATCCGTGATGGAATCGCCCATGAACAGTAAATCAATGCCGCCGCGTTTTGCCTGTTCGACAAAACGGGCGTGACGGTCGAGCCATATGGTGTTGGTTGGATTTAATCGCGGCGCCGGAATCAATGCCGAATGCTGGACGACTTTTTCTGACGACGGCGAACTTTTTTGTTCGGTTGTTACCGCGGCAGATTTTTCAGCATGAGTTGCGCAACCGTTTACAAGAGCGAGCAACGCAGCCGCGATGAAAAATAAAATGCGATTTTTTTTCACGTCTGGATTTTTGAAAATTATTTTTTGCTTCCGAGCAAAATTTCTGTTCCCGCCAACATCACCGGCCCCCAACCATGATGGTCGTCTTCGGGATGATGACGATTGATGTAATAATTCAAATCGGTGCTGATATTCGTGCCTTCGCAAGTGTCGGCAATCGCGCCGTCCGCCGAAACTTTTTTCGCAACGGCCGCAAACGCTTTGCGCGCCACGTCCATATTCGAAGCATCAATCCAACCTTTGTTCACCGCGCGGGCG
>JAJPKI010000154.1 GCA_021323835.1 Verrucomicrobiota bacterium
GATACGGGTCGCCGGTGAAAACAATTTTCGTTCCGTTGCCGACGCGCGTGATAATCGTCTTCGCTTCGAGCGGCGTGAGATTTTGCGCCTCGTCAATAATCATGAACTGGTTCGCGATGCTGCGACCGCGGATGTAACTCAACGCCTCGACCACAATCGAGCCGCTGCGCATCAAATCGCCGCTGCGGCGATGGTCGTGACCCATGTTCAAATCGCTCAACATTTCCAGCGCGTCATGAATCGGCTGCATCCACGGCGCGAGCTTCTCTTCGAGCGAACCGGGAAGAAATCCCAGTTCCTTGCCCATCGAAATGGTCGGGCGCGCCACGACGAGCCGGCGAAATTCTCTGTCCAAAACCGTGCGCTTCAATCCCGCCGCCATCGCCAAGAGCGTTTTTCCCGTGCCCGCTTTGCCCATCAGCGTGACCAATTTGATTTTGTCGTCCAGCAACGCGTCGAAGGCGAAATGCTGTTCGCGATTGCGCGGTTTTATTCCCCAAACGCCTTCGCGACAATCCACGATGGGAATCAATTTCGTTCCCGTCGCGTCCACTTTCGTCAGCGCGGCTTTTTTCGGGTTTGTTTCGTCCTGCAACGCGCAGTATTCATTCGGCGAATATTTTTTGCCGCTGTCCAATTCAAATTCGCCCTCCGCGCGAAACGACGCAATTTTCGACGGCGCCACGGACATTTCCATCATGCCCGTGTAAAGGTCGGTGAGAAAAACGCGGTCGGTTTCGTAATCTTCCGCCGCGAGCCCCAGCGCATCGGCCTTGATGCGCAAATTAATATCTTTGCTCACCAGCACCGTCGGATTTTTCGGCTGCGCCTTTTGGATGCCCGCAGCCATCGCCAGAATCCGGTTGTCCACCGAATGCGCGTCCAGCCCGTGATGGTCGCCGTTGACGCCGTTCTTGTAAAAAACGATTTTCAAATGGCCGCCGTTCGGCAATTTCACGCCTTCGTTCAAATGCCCTTCACCGCGATAACTGTCGAGCATGCGCGAAACCTGCCGCGCGTTTTGGCCCAGCTCCGTGGATTCGCGCTTGAACCGGTCCATCTCCTCGATGACTTCGATGGGAATCAGAACCTGGTTGTCGGCGAAATTAAGGAGCGAATTCGGGTCGTGAAGGAGAACGTTCGTGTCGAGAATATAATTTTTCATCCAGCTACGCCGCCAAGATACGCCGTTACGCGCCCGGCGACAATAATTTTCAAAAATTTAATTGAAAAGATTGGGAAACAAATTAACTCAATTTACTGTTTGTAAAAATTCCTGTTTAGGCAAGCGATTGAATTGATCTTCTGTTCCTACAAAAAATTCTCCATATATAATTTCTTTTTGACCGGCTTTTTGTGTCATTCCATTGCCTTCGCCCCAAATAAGTCCACCTTTACCAGAAATGGTCTCTGGAATCGGCGTTCTAGAATTACCAACGTAATAATATTCATCTTTTGCCCCGCCCTCTTGCATTTTTGAACTTGTAAAAAATCGACCGTCTTTTCCAATTTTGAAAATCAATTTTCCACTTTCTTTCGGTAGCGGTGGATAATTAGTGTTTTCGTATTCAATCAAAACCCAACCTGTAAATCCTTCAGGCACTTCATAAACACACGGCGTTCGCGCTTGTTCACAACCGGTAATTACGATTGCACAAACAATTGCTAGAAGAAAACTTTTCATTTCGATGCGTCAATTTATTAATAGCGAACAAGAATTTGTCGAGAATTGATTGAACTTTTTATTCATCGGCATAATTTATTGCCATGCCGATTTACGAATTCCATTGCGCCAAATGCGAGCGCGACAGCGAAATCCTCGTCCGCTCGACCGATTGGAAGAACGCCGAATGCCCGCATTGCGGCTCAAAGAAATTGTCCAAGAAATTTTCCACCTTCGCCTCCGCCAATTCCGGCGATTCAGGGACTCGCGGAGCTCGTCCCTCCGGCGGCGGCGGCCATTCCTGCGGCGGCGGTGGATGCGGCTGCCATTGAATTTATTTCGTGGGAGACGACGTAAGGAGTCTCTAATTAATTTTTGAGTCTCGTTACCTCGACTCCTACTATTTACAAATTTCTTTGGCGCTAATCTGCGTTAAATCTTTCACCAGCCAATCCGGCTTGTGCTGTTTCAATTCATGATGCTTGGCGCCACCCGTCGCCACGGCTAAAACGCGCGCGCCGATAAATTTTCCGCACGCCACGTCAAATTGCGTGTCGCCCACCACGACGATTTCTTCCCGCCGCAAATGGTTGCCGATGATGCGCTGCCCGCGCTCGAACGCCGCCGCCGCGATGTAATTGCGCTCCTCGTGGTCGTCCGCAAATCCGCCGAAATGAAACGGTTCCCACAAATCGTAGTGGCGCAATTTGATTTCCGCGCCGAGCCGGATGTTGCCCGTGAGCAGGCCCAGCACCGGCGGCTCCGGCAGCGCCTGCAAGTCGCGGATGAATTTCCGCACGCCGGGACATTCATGGCCGTTCATCTCGTGCATCACGCGGTCGAGACAAAATGCGTAGTGGTCGAAAAATTTTTTGAAATTCGGCGGTGTGGATTTGATGCCGTGATAGCCGAACAATTCGCGGACCAGGCTCACGTCCGTGCGCCCGGCGAATTTGACCATGTGCACGCCCTTGCGGGAATTGAACGCCGCCTCCAGTGTGCGCGCAAAAGCATTTTTGCCCGCGCCGCCGGTGTTGACGAGCGTGCCGTCCACATCGAATAAAATTAATTTGGCCATGAAAATTTAGCTGACGAACTTCGGCTCAAAAATTTTGCCGAGCTTGTGTTTTTTCAACAGCTCGCAAAATTTGGCGATGCCGCGTTTGGCATCTTCGGCGAGATTAAAGTTGATATGCCATTCAAAGTAATCGCGGCGGAAATTTTCATCGTATTCACGGCGCGTTTCAATGAGGTAATCCAAAGTTTCCATGCCGAATTTCTTGGCATCGGACAATTCGCGTCGCAGCGCTTTATTTTCAACGCCGCGCCGCAGCGCCCAAACGGCATACACAAATGGCAGGTGCGTCAAATCCGTCCACGCCGTGCCCAAATCAAAAATTTCGTGCGGATGCCGCGCGCGCTGGAAATCAATCGCCGGGTCGCCGATGAGCAGCACAAAATCTTTTTCCCACGCGACGCCATAATTTTCCAGCGGCTTGAATTTGGGTTTCAATCCGCGTTCAGCGAGCAGCACTTTCAACAAATTCACACTCGTGAGCGATGCTTTGTCGCAAAAAATTTCCTTCGCTTTTTCCAACGGCTTTTTGTGCGCGAGAATCACACTGTAAACTTCACCAAGCGACGCGATTGCCACGCCGTCGAGAATGTCGTAACGGTCGCTGAACAAAACTTCCGTGATGCTGACAAGCGCGGCATCCAATTCATCGCGCCGCAACATTTCGGCGAGTTTGGCCGGCGTGGAAAAGATAAGTTCGCTCTCAATGCCGCGCGTCAACGGCGCGGCGTTCAGGTATTTCACCGAGCCGATGCGAAATTTTTTTTCTTCGCCGGACATTTTATTCTTTTCGATAAATGATAAAACGGTCTTCTTCGTCTTGCGGCACGTTGATTTTGAAGCTCCGTTTGTTGCCGAGAATAATCGGGATTTCGCGCCGCTCAAAATCGTCGAGGTAATATGTCAAAATATAACTGTCAGGCTCAAGTCCGCGGCGAATATCAATTCTTTTTGTGCCCGTCGGCCAAACCGGATTTCCGAATCCCAAAATAAATCCGACGAAATCGCGCCCGGCCATCGAATCATTTTTCATAATGCCGATGGTTTGAAAAACGAAGCCGCTGGAATGCCAAATGCCTTCAATCGGGTCGAGCTTGCCGGCATTGGCGGCAAGATAAGCGCGAAAATCTTCTTCCGAAATCGGAATGGATTCCCAAATATCAACGTAACGCAACAAATCCGCCGTGAGCCGGTAATTTGGATTTGCGAAATCGGGTTTTTCAATTGCAACCAATTTCACCGCATCCGCGCCAACTTCGCGCGCTTTCTTCAAAATTTTTTCCGTCTCCTTTCCCGCACTGCCGCCGAGCATCGTAAATTTTCCGGCGTTGATGGAAATCGTTCCGATAATTTCTGTCGGGCGCGGAATTTTTTGCTGCCCGGTATAAACGGGAATTGGATAACCGGCCGGCCTGGATTTTCCGGCAACACTTTGCGATTTGTAACTTACCGTTGTCGCGCAGCCGGTAAAAATGAAAACTAGGAGCAAAAAAAACGCGGCATTGATAAATGATTTCATGCCGTTGCCAGATTATCTTCGAGAACTTTTGAACGGGAAGAATCTTCGTTTGATTCGGTGGCCGCCTGCAAAGGCTTTTCCAAAACGCGAATCGGCTCGTAAAAAGTATTTCGCTGCACGGGAATTCTTCCGGCTTCACGAATCGCCTTGAGCATGTCCATTTCCGTTTGCAATTGCGGCGAGGTTGCGCCCGCCATGTGAAAAATGTGTTCCTCAATAATCGTCCCGTGCAAATCGTCCGCGCCGTAGCTCAACGCCACTTGCGCAAGTTTTAATCCAAGTCCGACCCAATACGCCGTGATGTGGTCGAAGTTGTCCAAATAAATTCTGCTAACGGCAATCGTGCGCAGCGAATCGAATCCTGTCGGCGGTTTTTCGACGGGAATGTTATTGTCCACCGGCTGATACGCGAGCGGCACGAAACCGACAAAGCCGCGGGTCTCATCCTGCAACGCGCGCAATTGCCGCAAATGGTCCACGCGGTCGGTGAGCGCCTCCACATGGCCGTAAAGCATCGTGCACGTGCTGCGACCGCCGAGCTTGTGCCAAATGCGATGCACGTCGAGATATTCCTCGGCGGATTCCTTGCCTTTGGCGATTTGCGAGCGAACGGTTTTGTTGAAAATTTCCGCGCCGCCGCCGGTGAGCGATTCGAGTCCGGCTTCTTTTAATTCAATCAGCGTCTGCTCAACGGATTTTTTTGCGAGCCACGCGAGGTGAAGAATTTCAATCGCGGTAAAGCATTTCAATTGCAATCGCGAATCCAATTTTTTCAGCGCGCGCAGCATGTCCGTGTAATAGCTGAACGGCAGCGACGGATGCAGTCCGCCGACGATGTGTAATTCCGTGATGCCGATTTTCAGCGCCTCACGCGCTTTCTCGACAATTTCTTCGGTGGAAAACTGGAAGCCGTCGGCGTCGCGTTTCTTGCGCGCGAACGAGCAGAACTGGCACGACAAAATGCAATAATTGGAATAATTGATGTAGCGATTGATGATGTAGCTCGCGCGATTGCCGACTTTTTTCTGCCGCGCAAAATCAGCGATGGCGCCGAGCGCGTTCAAATCTTTCGATTGAAACAGGCGCAACGCGTCATCTTCCGAAATGCGCACGTCAGCGGCGACTTTGTAGTAAATGTCGCGCAGTTCGCTTCGTTCAACGAAAAAATTCACACGATAGGTTTAACAGAAATTGCGCGTTTGGCAAAGTTGAGTTTAATGCCATTTAAATCCGCCTTGAAAAATTACTTCAGCCGCAACGACGATAAGAAAAACGGCGCTGACGAGCGCGTTGAGACGAAAGAACGCAAGATTAATCCAATTCAAACTGCGTCGGCGCGCAATCCAATGTTCCAGCACGAGGCAAATGACAATGATGAACCAGCCGATGGCGTAAGCGATGCAGCGCGGCCCAAAAGTGAGCACGCCGAACGCAAACAGCAATCCGCACATGACCATGTGCGCAAGAAATGCCGCGGCGAGCGCATTTTTTTGTCCCCACGCAACGACGAGCGAGCGCAAGCCGTGTGATTTATCGAATTCATAATCCTGCAGCGCATAAATGATGTCGAAACCAACAAGCCAAAGCACGACGGCGAATGCGAGAATTACCATTTGCAAAATTTCCAGTGACGAAATGTTTGAACCTTTTACCGCCAGCCATGCGCCAATCGGCGCCAGTGCGAGCGCGATGCCAAGAAAAACGTGCGTGTAATCTGTAAATCGTTTTGTCAGTGAATAAAAACAAATTACGATGAGCGCGACCGGCGAAAGGTAAAAGCAAATGGAATTCAGAAAACAACTCGCGAGAATAAATCCGAGCGCCGCCAAAATCCAAAGCGCAATTGCATCGAGCAAAGAAATTTCTCCCGTTGGCAAATGGCGATTTTTTGTGCGCGGATTTAGCGCATCGAATTTTCTATCCACGATTCGATTGAACGCCATTGCGCACGTGCGCGCGCAAACCATCGCCGCGAGAATCAGTCCAAATGTTTTCCAGCCGGGCCAGCCGCGATTGTTGCGCGCAGCGACCATCATCGCCGCCAGTGCAAACGGCAAAGCGAAAATGGTGTGTGAGAAGCGAACGAAACTTCCCCATTTTTGAATCGTTGAAATCATTCTTTTTCTTCAGACCATCGCGGCGCGAGTTGATTTTCAATTCCCAAATGGTCGAGCACGCGCGAAACGACAGTGTCTGCCAATTGCACAATTGTCTTTGCGCCGGAATAAAAACTTGGATTCGCCGGCAAAATAACTGCGCCGGCTAGTAAAAGTAATTCCATATTCTTGACATGCACCAAGCTCAACGGCGTTTCGCGCGGCACCAAAATCAATTTTCGTTTTTCCTTCAGCGTCACGTCGGCGGCGCGGAGCAAAACATCTTCGCTGTAGCCGTGCG
The DNA here is from genome assembly GCA_021323835.1 of Verrucomicrobiota bacterium. Lineage (GTDB taxonomy): Bacteria > Verrucomicrobiota > Verrucomicrobiia > Limisphaerales > UBA11358 > UBA11358. Next base: position 6,655 of record JAJPKI010000154.1, read on the forward strand.
CGATGCGTCCCATCGTGCCCATCGTGCAAGGAATCACGACCATCGCGTCGGGCGGATTCGAGCCGCTGGCAAACGGCGCGTTCATGCTTTTGAGCGAATGGATTTTCACGCCGTCGGGAAGTTTTAATCCGCCGGGCAATTCTTCCGCGATGACCTGTTGCGCATAGTTGCTTTGCACGACGTGGATTTCGTGTTTGCGCGAATCCAAATTATCAAGCAAACGCTGCGCGTAAATGGCGCCGCTGGCTCCGGTGATGGCGACTAAAATTTTCAACAGGCAAATCGTAAATCGTAAATGGCCAATCGTAAATGCGGAAACAGCTTGAGTCCGCAATTGCGTTCAGCAAAATGAACGCGTGTTCATTCGCGCCGTAATTATTTTTGCCGCCGCCATTACTTTTGTCGGTTGTTCGACATCCACGCCGCCGGAAAAAGTCATCGAACCGGTTGAAGGGAAAAATGTTTCGCCGGGATTGAATTGGAATTCGCCGCAAAAATCAGTTGCGCCGCAGCCGTCACGGACCATGGTTTTTTCAAATCAACCAAACGCTGTGCAAAAAAATTTGCCGCCGATGACGACTTGGGTTCCGCTCGTGCAATGGACAAAAGAACATGGATTGAAATCGCCACAACTTTTCGCGACGTCGCCGGAAACGGCTTACTCAATTGAATCCACGAAGGGCACGATGATTCTCGGCATCGGCAGCCGCGAAGTGACGTGGAACGGAATCACCATCAATCTCGGCTACGCGCCGCAAATTATTGACGGCGAAGTTTGCCTTTACGGAATTGACCTTCAAAAAAATCTCGAGCCGTTGCTGTGCGCGCCGCCGATTTCATTTCCGCAAACCAATCGCGTCATCGTGATTGACCCCGGCCACGGTGGCAGTAATTCGGGCACCGTCAGCGTTTTGGACGGACGATTGGAAAAAGAATTCACGCTCGACACCGCGCTGCGATTGAAGCCGTTGCTCGAAACGAATGGCTGGACGGTTTTTCTCACGCGCACCGCC
>JAJPKI010000120.1 GCA_021323835.1 Verrucomicrobiota bacterium
CATAAATCGGCGCGCCGTTTTTCATCTGGATGATGCTTTGCAAATTAGTTTCATCGAGCATTTTGTAAGCGTGAAAAATAATATTCGTGTTTTCATCCACGATATCCTCCGACAATTGCCATTCGTTCGTCGAGCTTTCGATTTTTTGTTTCAAATCGTCGTAATTTGTAAAAATTACAATCGGCTGCGTCACGCAAATGGCGGGGCCGTTCGTGCCGCGCGTGATTTCGATTTGCCGTTTGCCGAGAAAATCCGCTGAGTTCACTTTTACGACCGAGCCGTCGCGCCAGATGTAACGAAAATACGGGTCGCGCACTTCAAATTCCACCTGCACGTTGCGATTGTCGCCAGGCGGCAGCGCGTGAATGAGCGTAATTTTTCCGACGTTGAATCCCATCATCACCACGTCGTCGCCAACGCCGAGGCCGGCCGAACTTTCCACGAACGTCGTGAATTTCGCTTTTATTGTGAACCAGCCTTTGCGTTCGGCGGTGTGCTTCAAGTAATAGCCGAAGCCGAAAAGCAACAGCGCGGTCGCGAGAAAAACGAACCAGCCGACGGCGCGTTCCATCCGGCTCAAGCGTGTGCGGAGTTGCGGGGTTAAATCTTGCAGTGCCATAATTTTCCTTTCATGCAAATTCAATCGGTGCGGAAAGCAATTCTTTTACAACCGGCTCTTGCGCGGCGGAAACTTCGCGCCACGAACCGAGCGAAACAAATTCGCCGTCTTTCAACAGCGCAAATCGCCGCGAATCATTTCGCCACGGACGCAAATCGTCCGTCGTCGCGATGATTGTCAACGGCCGCGCGCCGAGCAATTTGTGTCCGCGCCACAATTCATCGAGAAATCGAACCCAAAAATGCGAGTGCCGCGCGTCCAGTCCGCCAAACGGATTATCGAGCAGTAAAATTTCCGGCTGCAACGTCAGCGCGCGCGCGAGTCCGGCGCGTTTGTGCCAGCTTCGCGGCAAATTCGCCGGCGTCACGTCGGCAATCGGTTTCAACTCCGTGATTTCGAGCAATTCCTGAATTTGTTTCACGGCCTCGGTGGTCGGCAGATTGCGATGATACTGCAGCGGCAGCGCGACGTTTTCCGCAATCGTCATGTCGTTGAACAATTGCGCCATGTCAAAAACAAATCCCATTCGCAAACGGTCGGCCAATCGCGCTTCGTCGAAGATATGCGTTTCGTTTCCAAAAAATTTATAAACGCCTTGCACCGGCGGCATGAGGCCGGCGGTCATCATCAGGAAATCGCTTTTGCCGGAATGTTGCTGGCCGGCGACCACCCAAAATTCATTGCGCGCGACCGACCAATTTATTTTTTCCAAAACGATTTCGCTCAAATCACGCATCGTGCTGACGCCGACGTCGCGCATTTCGATGACAATTTCATTTTGGTTCTCGCTCATGTGACGATGTAAAGCAGGATGAACAGTGCGTCAATCACGACGCAGACGATGATGCCTTGCGTCACCGCGCGCACGGCGACGCGTGAAACTTCTTCGAGCCGCAACGGTTGCGCGAGCCCGTGATAACACGTGACGATGGCGATAAAAAATCCGAACACGAGCGATTTGAACGCGACGACCGCGAAATCCATCGTTGTGAGCGAATCGGCGAGCTGCAAAAAATATTGGCTCGGCGTCAGCGGCACTTCTTGCAGGAACGCGAACAAATATCCGCTCACGAGCGTGCCGAGAATCAAATAAACCGTCAGCGCAAAAACTCCGAACGTCATGCCGATGACGCGCGGTGCGACGAGATAATGCACCGGGTCAACGCCCATCGCTTCGAGCGCTTCCACGTCGCCGAGCGCGCGGGCGTTGCCGAGTTCGATCACGTTCGCCGTGCCGACGCGCGCGAGCACCAGCACCGCCGCGAGCAACGGCCCAAGCTCGCGCACAATCACGATGACCATGATGTTGCCGAGATATTGAATGGCGCCCGCCGCGCCGTAATTTGTCAGCGCGGCCATCACCTGTCCGATTGTCAAAAATCCCAGCGCGAGCGCGACGAACGCGAACATCGGCAGCAATTTTATTCCGGCGCGCGCGGTTTCACGATAAATCAGCGGGCGAATCGTGTTCCGCGCCACGTTCCATTTTCGCAAAATGACGCCGAGCGCAATCAACGCAAAGGCGCCGAGGCCGTGGACGGTGAGGCCGAAGAGAAATAATTTTCGTCCGAAGTAATTGGAAAATGATTTGGGCAACGGCGCGTTTCGCAGCCATTGCTTTTCCACGTGCAACATCCTGGCAAGTTTTCCCTGCACTGCGACAACGTAGAGCCGCAGGGCACGCCGGTCAAAGTAGTTTTTAACCGCCACCGCCGCTCGCAAGATGACTTCTGCCAATCAAAAAATGACATCTTCCAGTCGTAAAATCGCATCTGCCGGTTGTAAGATGACCTCTGTCGGTTGCAAGATGACATCTTCCAACCGGAAAATGACTTCTGCCGGTTGGATTATGGCTTCTGCCAACTGAAAAATGGCGTCTGCCGGACGTAAAATGACATCTTCACGTTGCAAGATGACTTCTGCCGGATGGAAAATGACCTCTGCCAGCCGGAAAACACCTTCGTGCAGTCGGATTATTGCCCCTGCCGGTTGGAAAATTGCTAAAAATAAGGGTTTTTCGACGATTTCTGCTCAAAGCGATTCCAAAAAAAGTCGAAAATTATAAATGACGCGCCCGAAAACCTGCCCAGAATATCCGATTTGAAGGATGTGATTTTTAATTCGCATCCCGACCAAATAAATGAACACAAAACAACACAACAAGCTGGCCATGTATCTGGCCGTCAAAGGCGTGTTGGATGCCAACAATTCCACCTGGCAATCCTTGCAAGCTTTTGCGGACGGTTACACGGACTTCAGCCAGCACGTGAAGAACATCCAGATTCTGGGCCAAAGCCGGATGACGGACATGACAGGCATCGCACTGGACAAAAAAGCGTCCAGGCTTGCGATGGGAACGGCAGCACTGGAAATCGCCTCGGCGGTTCACGCCTTTGCTGTCAAAAACAAAAACAACACACTGGCAACGGAAACGGATTTTGTCCTTTCCGACCTCACCGCCGGGCGCGACGCCGATGCGGTGAAAGATTGCCAGAACATCCACGACCTCGCGAACACGAACATCGCCGGTCTGGGCAACTACGGTGTGACGGCGGCCAAGTTGACCGCGTTGCAGGCGGCCATTGACGCCTTCAGCGCCATCGTCAGCAAACCGCGGGATAACATCGCCGCGGGCAAAACCGTGACGCAACAGTTGAGCGACGAGTTCGACGCGGCGGATGAAACGTTGGAAGAAGGATTGGACCGGCTGATTGGCCAATTCCAAAATGCCAACGCCAAATTCGTGAGCGACTACAACAACGCGCGCACGATTGTTGACGCCTCGGCCAGCCACGCGAGTCCGAACCAACCCGCGCCCGCGCCGCAGGCAAAACCTGCTGTGAAACCGCAACCGCAGGCCGGAGCATAGGTAGGGATGCCGCGCTGCGGCGTCCGGTCATCGCAGCGCGATGACCCTACCAAAAACACAAAGCGGACTTCGAGAAATCGGAGGCCGCTTTTTTTATTTGCAGGATTTATTCCTGTGAGTTCAACTTAACGCATGCTGACATTTGAATGGGATGCAAATAAGGCCAGGTCAAATCTGGCCAAGCATGATGTCAGCTTTGAAGAAGCTGCGACCGTTTTCGGCGACACGTTTTCAATGACCATTCCCGACCCTGCACATTCGCAAACGGAAATGCGGTTTATCATTTTGGGACGTTCGCATCTTGGAAGATTGTTAGTTGTCATCCACACCGAACGCGACGATAATATCCGCATCATCAGCGCAAGGCCTGCGAGCCGGCGCGAAAGAAAACAATATGAGCAAGCCAGCTAAAGCAGCCGACAAAGATATGCGCGCCGAATACGATTTTTCCCGCGGCGTGCGCGGTAAACATTTTCGCCGTTACCATCGCGGCGCAAATGTGGTTGTTTTGGAACCGGACGTAGCCAAAGTCTTTTCCAATGCCGAAACGGTGAACGATTCTCTTCGCGCGCTGGCTGGAATCATCCGCCGGCAAAAAGTGGCGGCTAAATAATCAATCGCTTTCACGGGCGCATTGGAAACAGTGCGCCCTTTTTAATTGCGGTGAAAATGCGCTGCAGTTTCAGCGCCGACATAAAGCCAAGGCAAGACTGACATAATTTTATCCGATTTTTCTAAATTATGCTTTGCGCAAAGCAGCCGAACATTTGCAGCCGTTAAACTGCTGCCGCCTTTTGCAAATGGAATGTCGTGGTCGTAATGCAAATTTTTATCTGAACCACAAGTTACACATTTGCCGCCATCGCGTTTCCACACTTCTACTTTTACATGCGTTGGAATTAGCCGTGTGTGCGGTAATTCTTCGATGCGGCCGAGAATCTTCTTTTCGACAGGTTTCAAATAAAATTTGAAAACCTTACGACCGTTGCTCGGAATCAACTGAGCGTCGAATAATTCAAAAAAACCTTTGTATGACCAAATACCGTCATGGATTTTTTCATACACTTTAATTAGTTCAGGCTTTTTTCGCAGGCCACTTTTGAAATCTGCTGCTGCGCGAAAGAATTTTCCGTTTTCTGTCCAAGTGCCTTTTGGCGTTTGAAGCGGCTGGTCAACGGTCTTTGGATCTGGACCACCAGCATAATGTGGTTGGTCGTGCCCTTCATAAATCAATGTGCCGGTTTTTTCGTCAATTGCATCCGCGTAAGGAGCATTTTTGCGAAGCGACATCAGGAAAATGGAATAACCTTTGCGCGTTCCATAATTCATTCCACGCTGAAGATTTGCACCTTCTGCATGAACCATTTTGGTGTAGCTGATAATGTCGTCGACCTTCATTTTTTTCCAAGTGCCATGTGCCGTTGAAATTTTCGTTCTTCCAATTCGCGTTCTTCGCGTTTGTATTCCGCCCATTCTTCGGCAAATGGCTTTTCACCAGGCTTTATTCTGAATTTGGCCTGTATAGAATCAATCAGTTTATCCAATTGCTCCCGCGATAATTTTTTCTTCCGCTTCATAAAGCGATTTTGCTCCTGAAAATTTGCGGCGTCAACTGCTTGCGCGGTTTGCCATTGGTTTCTGCGCATGAACGATTATTCTCATCGCCAATGGAACTGCGCCATCTCCGCTATTTCATCGCTGTTGCCGAGATCGCGCTTGCAATGAGGCCGGAAGCGGCTAATTTTTTAACATGAGCTCGGCAACTCAGGAATTGATTGGCATCGTGGACGGATTGCCCGAAGACAAAGCTCGCGAAGTCGTTGATTTTGCGCGTTTTCTCCAACAGCAGGCCGGCGACGCGGAGTGGGAGCACATTCTTACCGCACGGCGCACTTATCCGAAATTGGAAAAGTTTGCGGCTGATGCTTTGCGCGAGGGCGCGGCGGCGTGTTTGTAAAACTTTTTGACACCGTTAAAAGCAGCCTTTAACTTTCAGCCATGAAAGTTTTGCTCACACCGCATCAGGAAAAATTCGTTGGCCGGAAAATGAAAGGCGGCGGTTACTTGTCGCAAGACGAGGTCATCCGCGAGGCGTTGCGCGTGTATGAACTTATCGAGCAGGAGGACAATGACCCGCAATTGGAGGCGGCCTTGCGCCATGCCCTCCGCAGTTCGTTGAAAAAATTCAAGCCCGGCCATTTCGCCGCCCTTGCCGCTTGAACCCGGTTGAAATTTTCGTTCGTCACGCCGCCGAATTGGACGCGTTTGGCTACTTCCAATACATCCGCGAAAACAATCCCGAAGCCGCACGGCGCTTTCTCAAAGCGATTGACGGCACGATTGAGAATCTGGCGTTGCAACCGTTGAAAGGCAGGCTGCGAAAATTTCGCGGACGGGATTTGAAGAACATCCGTTCGTGGCGCGTGGATGATTTTGAAAATTATCTGATTTTCTATCGCTTCACCGGAAGGCGTCTGGAAATTCTCCGCATCAAACACGGCGCGATGGATTTTCCGCGAGTCATACAGGAGTGACCACAAATGGAACTGCGCCATCTCCGCTATTTCATCGCTGCCGCCGAGGAAGAGAATGTCTCGCGCGCGGCGTTGAAATTGCACGTCTCGCAGCCGGGCATCAGCCGCCAAATCAAAGACCTCGAAGACGAAATCGGTTTTCAATTGTTCGAGCGCAGCGCGAAGTCGCTCAAGCTCACCGAAGCGGGAAAGGTTTTTCTGGCCGAAGCGAAATCAATTTTGCAACGCACCGATGACGCGGTGAAAAACGCCCGCGCCGTTGCCGCCGGCGCGAACGGCGAATTGCACGTCGGTTATGCGCCGTCGTTGACGGTGAAGATTTTGCCGCAAGCGTTGCGAGCGTTTCAGACGCAATTTCCCAAAGTGCGCGTGTCGCTACACGATTTGTCCACGGAAGAAATGCTGTCAAAATTGCGCGAAGGCAAATTGCATCTGGCGCTCACCGTCCAGCCGCTGAAAAAATCGTTGCGCGATTTGGTTTTTAAAACGCTGGCGCAATATGCGGCGTGCGTGGCCGTCGCGCCGAAACATCCGCTGGCGAAATTGAAATCCGTGACGCTGGCGCAACTCGCGGGCGAACCGCTCATCGGCTACAACCGCGACGATTATCCGGATTATCACGAATACATCGCGCGCGTTTTCGGTCACAATGCTCCGCGTGTTGCTGAAGAGCACGACGGCATCACGAGCATCATCACGTCGGTCGAATCCGGTCGCGGTTATGCGCTGGTGCCGGAGCCGACGATTTGCATGGCCGGTCCGCGCATGAAAATTCTTCCGCTGAAGCCGGACGGCGAAAAGATTTGCGTCGGCGCGATTTGGAAAAAAGGCGAGGCGTCGCCACTCGTGGAAAAATTTGTCGCCGCGGCAGGCGACGCTTGACTTGAAGGCGTAGTTGCGGAATTTTGGCGTTCGCCAAAAGTGATTTAAACGGAAAGGAAATTATGCCAAACACAGTTAAATTTCATCGCGTGCTCCGCTCGTCGCCGGAAAAAGTTTATCGCGCATTTTTGGACGCCGATGCGCAGGCCAAATGGCTTCCGCCGTATGGATTTACCTGCAGGGTGCATCACTTGGAGGCCAAAATCGGCGGCACTTTCAAAATGTCGTTCACGAACTTCGGCAGCGGTAAAGGTCATTCCTTCGGCGGAAGATATCTTGAGCTCGTGCCGCACGAACGCATCGTTTACACCGACAAATTCGACGACCCGAATTTGCCGGGCGAATTGAAGGTGACGGTCCTTTTGAAAAAAATTATGTGCGGAACGGAATTGAACATCACGCAGGAAGGAATTCCCGACGTCATTCCTGCTGAAATGTGTTATCTCGGCTGGCAGGAATCGCTCATGCAATTGGCGAAGCTTGTCGAGCCGGAGATTCCAGATTAAAACGTTAATATGAAAATCAACGAAATCGCATTCTTCGCCTATGCCGTGAGCGACATGAAAAAATCGCGCGCTTTTTATGAAGGCGTGCTTGGGCTCAAACCGAATTCTGATTTCGACGGTTCGGGCAATCCAAATTGGGTGGAATATGACATCGGCACAACGACGCTCGGTATCGGTTGCGCGCCCGGCATGTGGGAACCATCGCCGAAAGGCGCATCGGCTGCGCTCGAAGTGGAAAATTTCGATGACGCGCTGGCAACGGTGAAAACGAAGAATATTCCTGTTGTCATGGGCCCGCACGATTTTCCATCCTGTCGCATGATTGTCATTGCCGACCCCGACGGCAATCGTTTGACGCTGCACAAACGCAACAAGAAATAACCTCAACCCTAAAATCTATGAGCAAGGTTCGAGTTCTCGTCGGCACGAAAAAAGGCGCGTTCATCATCACTTCGGACGGCAAGCGCGCGAATTGGAAAATTTCCGGCCCGCATTTCGCCGGCTGGGAAATTTATCATTTGAAAGGCTCGCCGGTTGAGCCGAATAAAATTTACGCGTCGCAATCGAGCGGCTGGTTCGGCCAAATCATCCAGCGCTCGGACGACGGCGGCAAAACCTGGAACACGCCGGGCAGTTCGCCGGAAGAATTGCAGGGGCCGGGCGGATTTCCGAAAGGTGAAAGTAATAAATTCGTTTACGACGGCGACGCCGGCACGCACAAATGGTATGACGGCACGCAACATCCGTGGGAATTCAAACGCGTTTGGCATTTGGAGCCGTCGTTGACCGACCCGAACACTTGTTACGCCGGCGTCGAGGACGCGGCGATTTTCAAAACGACCGACGACGGGAAAACGTGGAAGGAACTTTCCGGCTTGCGCAAAGCCAAAGGAAATCTCTGGCAACCGGGCGCAGGCGGCATGGCGGTGCATACGATTTTGCTCGACCCGAAAAATAAAAATCGCATTTACGTCGCCATTTCTGCAGGTGGCTGTTTTCGCACCGATGACGGCGGAAAAAATTGGAAGCCAATCACGAAAGGTTTGAAATCGCTTTACGAATTGCCCGACCCGGATGCCGAAGTCGGCCATTGCGTTCATCGCATCGCGTTGCATCCGTCGAAGCCGGACGTGCTGTTCATGCAAAAGCACTGGGACGTTTTGCGCACGGACAACGCGGGCGAAATGTGGAACGAAGTCAGTGGCAATTTGCCGACGGATTTTGGTTTTCCGATTGACGTGAATTTCAACGAGCCGGAAACGATTTACGTCGTGCCCATCACGAGCGATTCGCTGCACTATCCGCCGGACGGAAAATTGCGCGTGTATCGCAGCAAAACCGGCGGCGGCGAATGGGAAGCGCTGACGAAAGGCCTGCCGCAAAAAAATTGTTACGTCAATGTGCTGCGCGACGCGATGGCGGTAGATCAATTGGACAAATCCGGAATTTATTTCGGCACGACCGGCGGACAGGTTTATTGCTCGCCCGACAGCGGAAAAAATTGGAGCGCGATTGCCGAACATTTGCCCGCGGTTTATTCCGTCGAAGTGCAAACGTTAAGATGAAAATTGCCGCGAAAGAACGCAGAGAACTCAAAATAAAAAATAAATGAATTCCGTTTGCGCATTTTGTGTTCCTTTGCGGCTAAATTTCAGTTCAAAATGATTCGTGTCGTGCTGCCATTTCATTTGCGCAATCTTGCACGCATCGAGGGTGAAGCGGAATTGGAAGTCGTCGCGCCAATTACCATCGGCAAAGTCCTTGACGCGCTCGAAGCAAAATATCCCGTGTTGCAAGGAACGATTCGCGACCATGGCACGTTGAAGCGCCGGCCGTTTGTGAGATTTTTCGCGTGCAAAGAAGATTTGTCACTTGAGCCAATGGATTTTCAATTGCCGGAAGAAGTTGTCAGCGGCAAAGAACCGTTTTTAATTGTCGGCGCGATGGCAGGCGGTTAAA
>JAJPKI010000289.1 GCA_021323835.1 Verrucomicrobiota bacterium
ATTGTGGCGACGATATTTTCAGCATCGGCAGCTAATTGTTCGGCGGTCATCGCGACCATGCGCGGGTTGCCGGTTGTGGCGGAAGTAATTTTGAGATGAACGCAATTTTGTGGGGCACCGGGAATTTGCGGAGGCAATTGTCCTGTTTCCAATGGACAAACAATTTTATTTTCGCGCCACGCGGCGAGCAGTTGCAAAATAAATTCCGGTGAATGACCTTGCGGACAAATGATTTCGCCGTTTACCGGAAATTTTTCGCCTTCGGAAAACAATTGGACGAACGTCCACGATTTGCGGGAAGCAAAATCGCGCAGGGCGATTCCATTTTGCCGTCCGGCAGAAACTTGTTTCCAGCGTTCGTATAGCATTGTCAGTTGGCGCAAGTGAATCTAAATTCCTGCGAGCTTATTCGCATGAGACAAAAAACTCCACGACGATTTGAGTTCGCGCGCGACACGTTCGCGTTCGCAAATGAATTGCTGTGGGAATATCAATTTGACGCGGCCACCGGCAAAATGAATTTTCGCAAACGCGTGCCAAAGCCGGATTACGCTTTGCGCTGTTTCGTGCTGACGCGAGTGGCGCGCCAATTTTTATATCATTCGCGATTTGATGCGGAACAAAAAATCGCTGATGACAAAACTTATCGCGATTTGATCCGCAAAGTCCTTTCGCGAGACCCGCGAAAGCCGTCAGAAGACTTGATTGTGATTCCCGGCTTCGCAAGCCTACGGGATTTCAGCGGGGCGCGGGAAAAATTATTGAAGGCGGAGTGCGGCGGCGCGTGGCGCTCGTATTGTTTGCGGAGTCATTGGCGGATGATATTTCCGATTTCCCGCAAGCACCAGAACCGGACGGCGGAAGAAATGCTTGCTGAAATCAAAAATAATTTTTCGCCCATCGTTCATCTCATCAATTTTCCGTCGCTCAACATCAATCACGGAATGATTTTGTTTGATGCCGTGGAATCGGATGGCGAAATTCATTTTTCGGCTTACGACCCAAATCTGCCGGCGCAACCGGCGCAATTGGTTTTCAACCGCGCGACGCAGAGATTTTCGCTGCCGGCAAATACTTACTGGGCGGGCGGCGAGTTGGGCGTCATCGAGATTTTTAAGAAGTGGATTTTGTGACCGGAGGCAGAACTGCGGTTTCGGCGGGAACTTTTTTTGGCCGTTTCCAGAATATTGAACCGAAAAAGAGCAATCCACAGATGTTGATTCCCACGATGTATCCGAGTTTGTAATTTCGGCCGTCGTTATTTTCGTCGTAAATCTTCACGTCTTTGCCCATCAACAAACTTGGCAACGCCATGGGCATGAGCGCGCCGTGCACGACACCGTGTTTGAAACCGACGCGGGTATTTTCTGGAAAAAATCGCCCGTCCGCCCATGCATAAAACCAACCGATGAAAACGGAGACGGCCAGAAAAACAGCAATCTTGGTAAGCCAGAATTGCCGCCGTGACATGGGCGCGCGGATTAGTTTTACGATTGGCAACATTTTCGACTACAGCATGTTTTTCAGTGGACATCGTGCGCAAGCAGAATCGTCAAAACTTTATTCTTGAAAATGGCTATTCGGAAATCCAGCCTTGGCGGCAGCGTGTTAAGTTATGAATTTTGAACCAGCGGCTCCCGAAAATAAAAACTGGTTCAAAGGCATTTCGCAGACGGCGGCTTTTTTTTTAGCCTACTTTATTTTTGCGACCATTGGCATTGCGGTCAGCGTGATGTGTGCCGTAGCTGCTTTATTGTTTCACGGAGTTGGTGCGCGACGCTTCGGGCAGGAATTCATCCGCGGCCTTTTCGTTTTTTTTGTAGGATATCTGCGCGCCTGTGGATTAATGGAACTCGATGCAAAAGAACTGTCGGTGTTGCGGGGTAGTCGCGGGTTAGTGGTGATTGCAAATCATCCGAGCCTGCTGGATGCGGTGTTGCTGATATCTCAATTGCCGCGCGCGGTTTGCCTGATGAAAGGCAGTCTTGCGCGAAACATCGTGTTGTCGGGAACCGCGCGGCTGGCGGGTTACATTCGCAACGAATCCGGCCCGGGCTTGATCCGGAAATGCGAGGAGCGGCTTAAAGAAGGAGCAAATCTGCTGGTGTTTCCAGAAGGCACCCGCACGGTCAACGGAACTCTTCATCCTTTTAAAATGGGTTTTGCGCTAATTGCAACCATGTCCGGCGCGCCAGTCCAAACGGTGATTATTACAGCGGAAAGCAATTATCTTGGCAAAGGCCGGCCGCTTTTTAAAAAGCCCGCCCTTCCGGTGCGCTATTCCTTTCGGCTGGGAAAACGTTTTCAGCCAACACCGGAAATGGACGCAAAACATTTCGGCGGACTGGTCGAAAATTATTTTCTCGAAACCCTTTCCCCGCCGGCGCCACACTTGTTGAGGACGGTGGAAAAATCATGACGCCAAGTTCTTCCCATCTCATCATCATTCCCAGTTACAACACGGGCGATAAGCTGGCGGAAACGGTCAAGGAAGCATTGTCGCATTGGTGTCCGGTGTGGGTGGTCATTGATGGCAGCACCGATGGCAGCCAGAAAAGATTGGCAGAGCTGGGCGCCGGCGAAAGTCGCCTGCGAATTTTATTTTTGGAACGTAATTCCGGAAAAGGCGCGGCGGTGTTGTGTGGATTTGTTGAGGCATTGAAAAGCGGCTTCACTCATGCGTTGGTGATGGACGCCGATGGACAACATTCGACCAATCACATTTCTCTTTTTATGGAGACTTCGGAAAAAAATCCAGACGCCATGATTTTAGGCGTGCCGCAATTTGCGCCGGATTCGCCTGCGTCGCGACGCCACGGACGACGCGTTGGAAACTGGTGGGCAAATCTGGAAACGCTTTGGGGCGGAATTGAGGATTCACTTTTTGGTTTCCGGATTTATCCGTTGGAAGCCTCAGTGCAAATCCTGCAAAAAATTCGCGGCGCGCGGCGTTTTGATTTTGACACTGAATTAGCCGTGCGACTTTTTTGGTCGGGCGTGCGTCCAATCAATCTTCCCGCGCCGGTGCGATATTTCCGTTCGGCAGCGGGCGGCATTTCGCATTTCCATTATTTGAGGGACAATTTGCTGCTCGTCAGACGACACACTCTTCTTGTGCTGGAGATGTTGCCGCAAGTAAGACGGATTTGGAAATTGCGACAGAGGGCAAAGAATGGACGAAAAGTTCGTTAGCCAATTATCATGTCGCACGAAAAAAGCATTACCATCACACCCAAAGCCGTTCTGACCAGCGCGGGCCGCTGGTTTGCTCTGGTTCTAATTTTCGCCGTGGGATTGACCACGCCTGTTTTGCTTGCGTTCAATTGGAATCACAAGCTGTTTTTTATCCCGCTGGAACTGGCGACAAAATTCCTGATAGTTTTTCCGGCCGTGCGCGCCAACTGCCTCTGGTTTGGTCCGGTCGTCACTCGCTTTTGCACGCGGGAAAAAGCCGTCTGGCTAACCTTTGATGATGGGCCATATCCCGAGGACACGCTGCAATTGCTCGCGCTGCTGAAAATACACAACGCGCACGCGACCTTTTTCGTCATTGGGCGGCAGGTGCAAAGATATCCTGAACTGGCGCGGGCGATTTTGCGCGACGGTCATACGCTGGCCAATCACACGCAAACCCATCCGGTTTTATTTTTTTGGAGTTTTTTCAAAACTCGATTGACGCGAGAGATTGATCAATGCAACAAGGCATTGCGAGAAGCCACAGGCGAACAGCCTCGCTGGTTTCGCGCGCCGGCAGGCATGGCCAATATGTTTCTGCACTTTTTAATGTGTGACCGAAAGATAAAGCTCATCGGCTGGTCGGCGCGCGGGTTTGATGGACTGTTTCAAAACACGGAAGCCATGGCTAATCGGATATGTAATTCCATCCAACCCGGTGCAATCATTCTGTTGCATGAAGGCCGGCGCGATCGGGAAGGGCGCCCAATCAATTTAATCCTGACAGAAATGATTTTGACCCGGCTGACGGCGAAAGGCTACGTTTTCATTGTGCCCGATGAGTCGGAAATGTTGCCGGTTTAGCGCTCAATGCTGCTGACTTTGTCGTCTTCAAAATGAACGACAAAGGTGGCGAAAACATTGCGCCAATAACGCCATTGATTGCCGCTTAACGTCGGTGTCTGGTGTTTCGGCGGATAACCCAGGCTCGCGATGACAGCATCTTTGCTCATGCCGACTTCTACTTCACCGGCTTGAATGCTGGATATTTCTTTTTTGGTGAAACGCGATAAATCCACTGGTGTTTTGCCAAAGGTCCGGTTGAAAATGCCGGGAATTTTTTCGCCGGAATATTTTTCCACGTTCACAATTCTCAAATCTGTGCCGTCGGGAAGCGTGACATCAATTTCATTCTTGTCCGCTTTAACAAATGTAACTTCCGTGTTGATTGGCACGAAAGAGCCGACTCGATAATTGGTGGTGCGATGAACGTTCTTCTCATAAAACAAGCTGAATTTCGTGTAAAGCTTGTCTCCTTTGACCGCAGAAATCGCGTCAGCCTCCGCCGCGCTCAATTTCTGCGCCGTTGCGCAAAAAATCGCACAAGCCGCCGCCAACGTGAACACGATATATTTTGAAAAATTTTTCATACGTCGAGAGATTTTCCACAACGAACTAAAATGTCAAATGAAAAAAATGAAACCATTTCAATCCACATTGCCCGGATGCAAATCGCTTTTAATGACCGAATTATCTTCGGCAGAAATCCAAACTGCGCCGATGTCGGCGTTGTCGTTTGGATTTTTCAATTTCGCGGCCCAAAGCTCTACTTTCCATTCGGGACCGTTATCGCCATGCAGCAGCCACAATTGCGTTGCCTTGATGGTAAGATTGCTCAAAAGCGGTTGCGTCGTGGCAGTCTTGATGGCTTTGTCGGAATCAATTTTCAATTTCGCATTGTCAAAAGTTTTATGCGCGTCGCTGCCCATTTCCAAAACGCGCCACGGATGTGAAACATCCATTTTCTGGCCGGCGCCGAATTTTATCTCGACCGATTTGAAATTGGCATCCGGGTCATAATAAACGACATGCCAGATGTTCGGCATGAGGCTGGCGACGGATTTTTCCGAACGAATTTGCACGACTTTGTCTTTGCTTTGCTCGCCGATGTATTTATCGCCGAGTTTGATAAGTTCAAAAGCTGTTGGATTATCCGAGGCAAATGCGCGGGAAACGACGGCTGCCAGCGCGAGGAGAACCAATAAATTCCTTTTCATGCTTAAAATCTAACGTTGTCCTACAAAACTGCAAAACTAAAAAACACGTTGCGCCAAGGCGTTTTGCAATCTAATTTGGCGTGTGCCGACAAAAGGTTATTTTCCAACGGAGGCAGATTTGGGCGCCCAAGGAGCGAAACAAAAAACATTTCACGAACTTGCCGCCGCGACAACGCGAAAACATTTTGGAAATAAAATTTTCGTGCGCGCCGTCGTCGAAATTTCCAATTTCTGCCGTGAGAATTGCCATTATTGCGGAATGCGCCGCGATGACAAAGACCTTCACCGTTTTCGCGCGCGCCACGAGCAGCTTGCTGAATTGCTTATTCAACATCGTCCCGCAAGCGTCACCGACGTGAACATTCAAGCCGGCGAAGACCCCGTGGCCGTCCGCGAAATTGCATTGCCCCTCATCAAAACATTGAGCCGCGAAACAAATCTCGGCATCAGCGTTTGCCTCGGCACCTTGACGCCGCAACTTTACGACGAGCTTCAAAACGCGGGCGCGAGCATTTTTATCATGAAGTTCGAAAATGCCGACGCGCAGCAATATGAATTGCTCGAAGCGCCCGGCACGCTCGATGAACGCATCACGCACATCCGTTTGCTCGCGGAAAAAAATTGGAACGTCAGCTCCGGTTTTATCGCCGGTTTGCCGGGGCAATCGCCACGTGACTTGTTGAAAAATTTTGAACTCGCCCGCGCGTTGCCGCTCAACGGTTGCAGCGTCAGCCCATTCATTCCTGGCGAAAAAACGCCGCTCGCAAAATTTCCAACGGCAGACCCAAATGAAACGTTTAATTGCGTTGCCGCGCTGCGCTTAATGCGCCCCGATTGGGTGATTCCCGCCGTGAGTGCATTTAATCTGGCCGCGCAGGACGGTTATCGCCGCGGTTTGCGCGCCGGCGCCAATCTTGTCACCATCAATTTGACGCCGGACGAATTTCGCGGCGACTACATCATTTACAAACGCGACCGGTTCATCATGACCGAGCAGCGCGTGCTCGACGCTGTTGCCGCCGAAAATCTTGAGCCATCCAAAATGTCGCTGGCCGATTTTTATCGCCGTAAAAAATTGAACGTCGTTGCCGAAAAAATTCCCGTTTCCGCTTAAGTGCTCTTTCCGCAAAAAAAATCCCGCGAACCAAATCGCGTTGTCATCACCGGCGCGGGAATTATCACTGCACTCGGGAACGGCTGGCGAAAAAATGCCGATGGCTTCCGCGCGGGAAAAATGGCATTTCGTCCCGTCACGCTGTTTGACGTTTCGCGGCAACGTTGCAAAATCGCGGCTGAAATTGATTTGCCCGAAAATTTTCCGCAAACACAACTGTCGCCGAACAATTTCAAACGTCTTGCCCGCGCGTCAAAAATGCTTTTGCTTGCCGCGCACGAAGCGTGGATGCAAAGCGATTGGCGAGCTGAAGAAAATTTGCCCGTCGTTTTCGGCACGACTAGCGGCGAAATGTCGCTCGGCGAAATTTATTTGAAGCAGGCGCTCGCCTCGCCGAAAAATTTCCAACGCCAACCCGCGCGGGTTGAGCATTATCAAGTCCAACGGCAAGGATTGGATTTGTGCGATGCCTTTGGATTTTCCGGTCCAATCACAACCATTTCCAACGCCTGTGCTTCCGGCGCAAATGCCATCGGCCATGCATTTGAATTAATTCGCGCCGGGCGCGCGCAAAAAGTTTTGACCGGCGGTTACGACGCGCTTTGCCAATTGACGTTTGCCGGTTTTGATTCGCTGCAAGCGCTCTCGCCAAATCCGTGTCGTCCGTTTGATGCAAAGCGCGACGGCCTTT
Source organism: Verrucomicrobiota bacterium (assembly GCA_021323835.1). Lineage (GTDB taxonomy): Bacteria > Verrucomicrobiota > Verrucomicrobiia > Limisphaerales > UBA11358 > UBA11358. The sequence continues at coordinate 7,037 of JAJPKI010000289.1, forward strand.
CGCTTGGCGAAGGCGCGGCGATTTTGACATTGGAAACTTTTGATTCCGCCAAAAGACGCGGCGCGGAAATTCTTGGCGAAATTATCGGCTATGGCGCGGCGACAGACACGCATCATCTCACGCAGCCG
>JAJPKI010000331.1 GCA_021323835.1 Verrucomicrobiota bacterium
CGAATCAGAGGAGCAGGGCGCAGTTGCGCGTGAAAAGCGGCGCGGTGACCGCGAACGAAGGGGAAATGGTTGTCGAAGAAATCGCGCTGACCGGATTTTTCGGCAACGTCCAAATTACGGCGGGCGAAATAAAAAATGAAAATTGGTTTTGCGACGAATTATTTTGCGCCGGAACAGCGGGCGCGGGTTGGGAATCAGAAACAGGTTTTGCCGCGCAACAAGGCATTTGACGACATGCGTCGCTGCAATTCATCGCCGGTTTTGCGCAAGCCGTCATCGTTCGCGCGGGCGCAAATGGCGCGAGCAGGAGCAACAGGCAAAACGAAATGGCAAAAAAACATTTCACAAATCAATTGTTTTTCTGTGCAGCCTCCGCGTTCGTGATGGCTTTCATGTATTTGTCCGGGTTTTCTAAAAACTGCGGCTTGCACATCGGGCAACAGAATTTGATTTCCTGGTTGATGCCGTTGGTCTGGTAAATGAATTCAATCGGCTTGCCCATGTCGCCGCCGAATTTCTCGCCGGACACGACGCAATGGTCGAGCAAATATGGCGTTGGTTTTGAAGCGGCAACGGAATTGGTTCCGTCCGCGCGACTCAAAGCAGGAATGGCACTGACTGCGACAATTAAAGCCGGCAATAAATATTTCAATTTCATATCGCCATTTAAACAAGGTCGCGGCAAATGCGACAAGCTTTTTAATTAACTAACGGTTTCGTTTTCGATATGCAATTAATCGCGAAACGGCCGGCGAACTTCGCTCCAGACATCGCGGTGATAATCGCTTAAAGGATATAAACGCTTCAAAGCCTTGTCCAGGTGGTAACGCACCACTTCCAGATGGTCTTTCATTTCTCCGCTGGAAAAATTTTTCCGCAACGTGCCTGCGTGGCGATATGCCGAGAAAATTTGCTCAATGATGGCGTCTCTCGGTGTCGGTTCTGCGATGAAATGATGCTTGTTCATCTGATTTGATTGCGCAACTCGCGCCAGCGGTTATCGGTTGAGCAACTTTGGTTCCACTAAATTGAGACAATGACCCGTAAAATGTCAAATGTCCAACTTCAAAAAAATACAATCGCCACAAACTCAAACAAATTCATCTGCCCGTTTGCGGCGAAGGTAGAATCACTTTTTCCTTTTCCAATTTATTCAGCTTCGGCGCAATGACAATCTGGCAATACGGCGCGTTGGAATTTTCTTCGTAATATTGCTGGTGATAATCCTCGGCCGGATAAAATTTTTTCAGCGGCACGATTTCCGTGACAATCGGATGGCGGAAATTTTTCTGCGCCGCAGTTTTGGACTTTTCCGCTTCCAACTTCTGTTTTTCATCGCGATACAAAATAATTGAGCGATACTGCGTGCCTTCGTCCGCGCCCTGGCGGTTTAAGGTCGTCGGGTCGTGCGCCTGCCAAAAAACATCGAGCAATTGCGCGTAAGAAATTTTTTCCGGGTCGAATTCAATTTGCGTGATTTCGGCATGGCCGGTATTGCCGGCGCAAACGTCCTTGTAAGTCGGATTTTCGGTGCGCCCGCCCGCATATCCGCTCGTCACGGAAACAACGCCGGGCAGCCGTTCAAAAACCGCTTCCATGCACCAAAAACAGCCGCCGCCGAAATCGGCGGTTTCAATTTTCTTTGCGCTCATAATATTTGTGCTCTGTGCCAACGTTGAAAAACTCATCGCGGCAACGGCGAAAATATAAAAACAAAAAATCTTTTTAAGCAACCGCTTGCACATGGGAACTTTGCCGCGTTGAATTCGGGTGATAACCCCTGTCACGCAAATCATTCGTCCGAGTCCTCCAGCTGGTCCAAATGTTTGCCCGGCGGCAGGTCGGCGTATTTTTCAAAATGCTCCGGCTTCAACGGCTCGGAAATCACGTGCTCGCCGCCGAACCATTTGCCGAGGTCAATCAACTTGCAGCGCTCCGAACAAAATGGCCCGAACTTTCCCGCGAACCACTCGCCGCGTTTCTTGCACGTCGGACATTTGACCTGCGGACTATTTCGATTCATCGGCAACAGCTTTGATGTCGTCGCTCACAGCCGAAATTTGCTCTGCCGGCACGCCGCCATTTTTCAAAATGCGTTGCACGTCGTCTTCAATTGCCTGCTGCTGCGTGGCCGACAAATGCGCGCTGTTGAAAATCGCATGAACATCTTGCGCCAGTTTTTGGAACTGCGGACGCAATTTGTCGTTTCCAATAATCGCCGTCCGTAAATCGGCGGCCAGCTTCGCAACTGTCGTTGCAGAAACTTTTTTGCCAGTCGCTGCGGCGGCCAAATCATTTGTAAATGCCGGCGTTACGTTTGCGCTTAAATCGAGGAAATCATTTTTTAAATTGGAAATATTTTGCAACGTTGCCGCGAGAACCGGATCAACCGGCTGCTGCGGAGTTTGTTGCGGCGGCGGTTGCATCGGTTGCGTTGAACCTTGCGACGCGGCTTGCGTTTGGTTGACGGCGTTGTGCGCCTGCCGGATGGCGGAGTTGTAATTGATTTGCGCAATTGCCGCGCTGGAAATCGTCAGCGCGCCGAGAATGGCGATGAGCGTTTTCACAAATGATTCGCAATTAAAACATGATTCGTGGCCGACAATAATGTGATGTAATCCTGCAAAATATGTTCCGCCTCGTCGAGCGTCGGGTCAACCGGCGCAATGTTGGAAATTTTAATCGGCTGCGGCATCCCCGCATCTTTCCATCGTTCGGCATCCAATTTCGGAATGGTGTTTGTCAGCGATTGATTCGGATTTGCCAGCGCGGAAGCCGGAAAATTCGTCGCGCTCAAAATTTCCGGCGGCGGCAGGTTTGTCGCCGCATTTGCGACCGTGATGTCGTAAATTTTTACATTCGGAATCGGCCTTGCCGAACGTTCGGCGTCGCGCGCTTTGTTTTTTATGGCATTTTGCTGGCGTTCCTTGAGCGCTTCGATTTCATTCAACGGCGCCGTTTTGTCCGTCTGCAATTTTTTAAATTCAGCAATGTCCTGGCGCAGGTAATTGAAATCCTGATTCGTCGCCACGCGCGCTTCCGAGTGCAACCATAATTCGCTCAAATACGGGCGCACCAGATTCAGTTTGTCGTAAGCGAGATTTAATTTGGTGTAATCGTCGCCGGAAATCGTGTCGAACGGCAGCGGATAATCGAGGGCGGTCTCGCCGATTTCGGAAGAATGATTCAGCAAATCCGGCAGCACGATGTCCGACGCGACGCCTTTGAATTGCGTGGACGCGCCGCTGACGCGATAAAATTTGCTGATGGTGATTTTCAAAGTGCCGGGGTCGTTCGTCGCCGTTGGCGTGGCCGGCCAGATGAAAGGACGCAACGGCGCAAGTTGTTGCACCGTGCCTTTGCCGAACGTGCTGGTGTCGCCGACGATAATCGCGCGGCCGTAATCCTGCAATGCGCCGGCGACAATTTCAGACGCCGACGCGCTGAACCGGTTTGCCAGCACTACGAGCGGCCCGCCATAAATAATATTTGTGTCGTCATCCGAATGCGTCGCAATCGATTTGTCCGCCGCGCGCGCGAGCACCACCGGACCTTGTTTGATAAACAAGCCCGTGAATTTCACCGCTTCTTCCAGCGAGCCGCCCGGGTCGCCGCGCAAATCCAAAATGATTCCGCCGACATTTTCTTTTTCCAGCCGCTCAAGCAAAATTTTCACGTCGTCGGAAACGAAATTTGTCGCGTCATGATTTTCATTTCCATTGAGTGGAATCGTCGCGTAAAACGACGGCACGTCCACGATGCCGATGCGATTGGTCGCGCCTTTGCCGTCGGCAAATTCCACCAGTTTCGCCTTTGCTTTCTGGTCTTGAAGTTTGATTTCATCGCGCGTGAGCGTGACGATCCGCCGCGCCGTCGGGTCGTCGGCGGGAATAATTGTCAGGCGCACTTGCGTTCCTTTGTCGCCGCGAATCATAGTCACGACATGTCCCAAATCCATGTCCACGACGTTGACCGGCGGCTGGTTGCTTTGCGCGACGCCGATGATTTTATCGTGCTGATGGATTTGATTGCTTTTTTCCGCCGGGCCGCCCGCCACGAGCGAATCCACCACGCAATAACCGTCCTGCTCCGTCAATTGCGCGCCGATGCCGAAAAGCGACAGGCTCAATTCGATGGAAAAACTTTGCGCATGTTCGTCGTTCAAATAATCCGAGTGCGGGTCGTAGGCATGAACCATCGCGTTCAAATACGCGGATAAAATGCTGTCGCTGTCCCAATTCGTCAGCTCCCGCAACGTCCAGTCGTAATGCTTGCGCATTTGCGTGGCGATGTCCGTGAGATTGGATTTGGAGAGAAAATTTGTCTGCAAAAAAATCTGCGGCGAGAGCGTTTCCCAATTCGTGTAAGTGGCCGCGGCGGAGGAAATTTCGTGGTCGAGCTTCTCCTGTAAAAATTCAAAACGCGCGCGGTCGCGCCATAATTGTTTCAACTCATCTTCGTTTTTCGGCCACGCCGCTTTGCGACGGTCAACCATGATGCGGTCGGCGTTGTCGAATTTCAATTTATCGTGCGCCAGCAAATCGTCCACGTAAGCCGTGTGTTGCGCCAGCCGCAGCTTGAAGCGGTTGAAAATATCGTAGGCCGGCCGCAAATCGCCGTGGCCGTTGATGGTGTAAATGTCGAGGTTCGTGCGGTAATGTGCGAACGAATCAATGTCCGACTGCAAAAAATTTTCGCGGCGCGGGTCGAGCGTGGACAGATACTCGTCAAAAAATTTTTCCGAAACGCTCCGGTCGAATTGCTGCTGCGAATAATGAAAGTCCTCCAGCAGGGTTGCCGTTACTAAAGTGATTTTGGCGTCGTTCGGTCCGGGCAAAACGCCATTGTGCGAATTCGTCGGTTGGGCGTAAATTGAGCGGGGAATTGCCGCGAGAAAAATTGCCGACGCCGCCAGCGTCGCGCGCCAATTGATTTTCAAAACATCCAGAGTCATCACCATTTCCGGCCAATGTAACCTGAATATCGGGGCAAGGGAAAATAAATTGCGTGAAAAACAACTTCCTGCAACGCGTATTAATCGTTTGTCGCGCAATTTGTTTGCCGAAGAAATTGCAAGTTCTATTGCGGGCAAAAACCCTATTGCCTTTTTACGGGATATTCCCAAAATGTCTGTCCAAGCAATTATGAAACAAACTGCATTGATTTTAATTTTGGGATTTTTCATCGCATCGCCGTTGCTGGCGGATGGCATGCTAGCGGTTTAGAAACTGGAGGGGCTGCAGCAAAAATAACGAGTGATGTCGATTCAACTCTATTTCCGGTTTGCAATTTGCTTTGGCCATCTTTGTAAGAAGAATATTTCATGAAAATATTTTTATTGATTTTCGGAGGATTTATTTTTTGTTTCATCCATTTAGCTTCTTTGGAGGCTCAAGTTCCGCTTCCTTTTTCTTATGGGCCAAATGGAGAAAAAATTTCCGATACGAACATGGACAAATATTGGAACGGCATTTGGCAACAGGACACAAACGGCTGGCGAGTGCAATTAGGAATCTATTCAGATAACGGAAACGCAAATCCGACAGTTGTTATTTCAACCGGAAGCATATTGAGTAATTTCCCGGGATGCCTGATGACACCCAACGGCAAGTTTTCACAATTTGAATTAAAAGACGCTGACGGAAACATTATCAAACCAAAACAGGATGCTGGAATGAATTTAATTAAAGGGTTTTTTCCTCTCGTATATTACCATACGAACCTGCCAGATTGGATGTCGCCAACAAATGGTTCGTTAACAATGGATTTTCCAAAAAATATTTCTACGGACATATATCCTCGTTGGTCTGAAGATAAAATCGCTTGTCAGGTAGAAGGTTTTACAAATAATACTCCAACGGAAATAGGGAAGATCGATTTGGATAGAATTTATTCCATTCAAAAAGAAGGAGACTACACACTAACCATCTGTCCAGTTTTATACAAACATCGCTGGCATCAAATCAATGTCAGCGGCGAGCGGTTAAATGAGCTTTTGAAACAATATCCAACAAATATTTCTTATTCAGACGATGGTCGCCTGTTTCTCGTAACGACCAATGTTAATGACAAAATATTGGAGCGTGTTGATTTACCCTGCGTCACTGCAAAGATTCATCTCGTTCCAAACGAGAAATAAATAGAGCTTTACACGCCAAACATAGCCACGCATAAAAAAAGGCGATTGTGGTCTTGAGAGGTGCAGGAATATTGATTGAAGTGAAACATGCACTCGGTCATTGCGGGTTTTTCCTCTGCAAAACTGATTGCCTTTTTTCGGGATATTCCCAAAATGTCTGTCCAAGCAATTATGAAACAAACTGCATTGATTTTAATTTTGGGATTTGTCATCGCATCGCCGTTGCTGGCGGATGATTCGTCGGCCGGCACAACCATTGCGGTGGTTAATACAAATAGCGCCGCCAACACGAACAGCGCGGAGGTTTCCACCAATCAGGCGCCATTTTTCAATGACCAGCAGCGCGCCAGTTATGCGCTGGGTATGTTGATGTCACATCGCTGGCAGCAGCAGGGCGTGGATTTGAATTTGGACCTGGTGGCGCGCGGCATGAAGGATGAGCAGGACGGCAAAGCGTTGCTCACGCCGGAACAGGTGCAGGCGGCGCTGGATGTCTACAACAAGGAAATCGCGGCCAATCAGCAACGGATACGCGAGGAAATGGCGGCGGAGAACAAGCGCAAAGGCGAACAATTTTTGGCGGAGAACAAAAAGAAATCCGACGTCAAAACGTTGCCGTCCGGTTTGGAATATAAAATCATTTCCGAAGGCAAGGGAAAAAAGCCGTCAACGAACGACGTGGTGCGCGTGAATTATCGCGGCACACTTTTGGACGGCACGCAATTTGACGCCACGCCCGGCGAGCCGCGAGACTTTCCGCTCTTCGGCGGAATCATTCAAGGCTGGAAACAGGCATTGCCGCTGATGCCGGCGGGTTCGGTTTGGGAGATTTATATTCCATCGGATTTAGCTTACGGTGAAGCGGGTCGTCCGCCGCAAATTCCGCCGAATGCCACGCTCGTTTTCACGATTCAATTGATTTCATCCGCGCCGCCGGGAAAACCGCAACCGGGCGGTCCCAGTGCGGCGCCGTTAACGAGTGACATTATTGCCGTGCCCAGCGCGGCGGAATTGAAAAAGGGCAAACAGCCTTACACCATCAAGGCGGACCAATTGCCGAAAATGCAAACCAACTCCGTGCCGACGCGGTAGGAATGGTTTGAACATTTTTTCGGGTTGCAATGTCCATCTTCCAATAGGAATTTGCGATTATGAAAATATTTTCTAAATCTACTTACGGAATTTTAGCCGGAATGATTCTTGGCGCGGCGATTCTTCTGCCGTTTCATTTTAATTTGCTCGCCAAGGACGCGAGCAATCCCGCGCCGATGGTAAACGTGGATAGCTCGCCAATTGTGCGCGACACGAAGGGCGTCACCAGCTTTGCGCCGGTCGTGAAAAAGGCCGCGCCCAGCGTGGTGACGATTTATTCCACGCACATTATCCACGTGCGACCGATGCCAAATCCATTTCAGGACGACCCGTTTTTCCGCCAATTTTTTGGCGACCAGCTTCCGGGATTTAACAATCAAGAACAGACGCGCAAAGAGCAGGGGCTTGGCTCGGGAATTATCGTTTCGCCGGACGGATATATTTTGACGGCCAATCACGTCGTGCGTGATGCCGATGAAATCAAAGTGACGGTCGGCGACAACGACAACAAAAAATACGATGCCAAAGTCATCGGCACCGACCCGCGCACGGACGTGGCGGTTTTGAAAATTCAGGCGACCGGTTTGCCCGCGATTACTTTTGGCGACAGCGCGCAATTGCAAATCGGCGACGTCGTGCTGGCGATTGGAAATCCTTTTGGCGTTGGACAAACCGTGACGATGGGAATTGTCAGTGGCCTTGGCCGGCACTACGGCCAAATCAACGGCCCGAACGGCTACGAAGATTTTATTCAAACGGACGCGGCAATTAATCCCGGCAATTCCGGCGGCGCACTCGTGGACGCGCAAGGCCGTCTCGTTGGCATCAATACATGGATTGCCACGAGCAGCGGCGGAAGCGAAGGCATTGGTTTCGCTGTGCCCGCGAACATGGCGCGCAGTGTCATGCAGAGTTTGATTACCGGCGGCAAAGTTGCGCGCGGTTATCTCGGAGTTCATCCGCAGGACGTCACGCCGGAATTGGCGCGCGCCTTTGGTTTGGGAAATTCCGGCGGCGCGCTCGTCGGCGGCGTTTTGCCGGACACACCGGCGGCGAAAGCTGGACTCAAAGACGGCGACGTGATTACCGAATTCAACGGCAAGCCGGTGAATGACGCGCACATGCTGACATTAATGGTTTCTGAATGCCCGCCCGGCACGAGTGCGACGGTTAAAATCATTCGCAAAGGCGCAGTGAAAATACTCACGGTGAAACTCGGCGAATTGCCCGGCGACAATTCTAAAAATAATGGCAGCCAAACCGGCTCGTCTTCGGACACCGACGCGCTGGATGGCGTGACGGTCGCGGATTTGGATAAAAATACTCGCGACCAGTTGAAAGTTCCCGACGATTTGAAAGGCGCGATTGTTACGGACGTGAATCCCGATTCCAATGCCGCCGATGCCGGAGTGCAAAAGAACGACATCATTACCGAAATCAACCAGGAGCCGGTCACGAGTTCCGATGACGCGGTGAAATTGTGCAACAACGCAAAAGGCGACCAATTGCTGATTAAAATCTGGCGGCGACAGGATGATTTTGCCGCGACCACTTATTTGACCGTGGACAACACCAAACGCCACAAAGACAATAAGAACGGGAAGTAATTAAATCTGCATTTTGCCCGCTTGTGGTTTTGACAAAATCCCGCAAGCGGGCAAATTCTTTTGCCGATGCCTGTCCAATATAAAGATTATTACGAGATTCTCGGTGTGCCGCGCAGCGCGAGCGACGCCGACATCAAAAAATCTTTTCGCAAACTCGCGCGCGAATTTCACCCCGACGTCGCCAAAGATAAAAAGCGCGCAGAGGAAAAATTTAAAGAAATCAACGAGGCTTACGAAGTTTTGTCCGACCCGGCGAAGCGGAAAAAATATGACGAGCTGGGCGCCAATTGGAAACAAGGCGCGGAATTTCGTCCGCCGCCGGGCTATGAAAATTTTGCCGGACAACAATTTCAAGGTCGCGGGGCAGGGCAGGGCGCGGAAGGATTTGAATTTCATTTTGGCGGCACCGGCTTCAGCGATTTCTTCGAACAAATTTTTGGTTCGAGAAATGGAGGACGTTCCGGCTTTGGCCGCGCCGCGCAATTTGAAGAGCAGGAATATGCCGAGCGCGGGCGCGATGTGGAAGGCGACCTCATGGTCACGCTCGAAGAAGCGGCGCGCGGTTCGATTCGTTCTGTCAGCGTGCGGCACGGTTCAAAAACCGAAACGCATCAGGTCAAAATTCCCGCCGGCGTTACGGAAGGACAACGGCTTCGACTTTCCGGCAAAGGCGAACACGGTCACGGTGGCGCGGCATCGGGCGACTTATATTTGCGCGTGCGGCTTGCGAAACATCCCGACTTTGAAGTTGAAGAACACAATCTGATTTGCGAAGCCGAACTCGCGCCGTGGGAAGCCGCGCTCGGCACGGAACTGTCCGTGCCAACGCTCAATGGCCGCGTGAATATCAAAATTCCCGCCGGAACACAGAGCGGCCAGAAATTGCGAGTGCGCGGCCGCGGTTTGGGAGCGAACGGCGATTTGTTTGTCGTCACCAAAATTGTCGTGCCTTCGCAAATGTCGGATGCGGAAAAGAAATTGTGGGAGCAATTGAAGCGCGAATCCAAATTTAATCCGCGCGATTAAACTAAATCATTAGATGAAAAGCAATTGAGCGTTCAGTGAAATTCGGCTACGTTGCGTTGATGTCAGGCAAAAAGAAAAATCGGAAAGCGTTAATGCTCGGCGTGGGTTTGGATTCCGACGGCCACAAGCGGCTCACCACGGGCGAGAATTTTGCGCTCGTCGGTGGCACGCAGGAAACTCACGAGGTCATGACCGAAAAGACGATAAAGATTAACGAGAAGCTCAAAGCGCGCGGCAAACAGCTTGAAACCGTCTCGCGCGAGGAATTTGATGACATCGCGCACGAGGTCGGGTTGAAGAAATTCGAGCCGAAGCGGAAATAACGCGGCTTATTTCCGTTTCATGTTTTCGTAAAATTCTTTCCATCGCCGTTGTTCTTCGTCCGGAGATACGTCTTCAACGTGCGTAGCAATCCACCAGAGATTTCCCGCAGGGTCTTTGATGCCGCCATACCGCTCGCCTGACGGTAAATTCATAATCGGAGAAAAAGGAATTCCGCCGGCTCGCATGGCTTGGGCGTAAATGGCGTCGCAATCGGTCACGTAGAGATAAATTGAAATGGACGTTGGTTTAATTCCGCCGGAAGGCTCGCCGAGCATCAGCATGGAGTCGCCAATGCGCATTTCGATGTGAGCAATTGAACCGTCGGGACGTTTGCCTTGTGAATTTATTTTGCCATTGAATGCCGCGACAAGAAATTCTGCCAGCTTCGCCGCGTCGCGAGCAAAAAAATACGGCGTAATAGCATGAAAACCTTCGCGGATGGGTTTGACGGCCATAGGATTGCTTTGAGAGACGAAATCGTCTGCGCATTGGATACAAAGTTTAGCTACGAACGGCTCCAGAGGTAAGCGAGGACACGCATTTACGCCTGCTGCAGACACTCTACCAAAATCTTTCGCGTCGCATCCGGCGTTTCGTGCAAAATGGTTTTCCAGCCGCGAATTTTTCCCGCCTCAATATTTTCCGGACGGTCGTCGATGTAAATAATTTCATCGCCGCTTTTGCCGCACATTTTTTCCATCGCTTCGTAAATCCGCGATTCCGGTTTCATCGAGCCAACTTGGTAGGAATAAATATAGCCGTCGAAATTCTTAAAGAACGGAAATTCGCAGCTGACATGTTCTATCGCAATGTCGTTCGTGTTCGAGAAAATGTAAGTTGCAAATCCGCGTTGCCGTAATTGCGCGTGCAGTTCAATCATTGCGGGAATGGGAATAAAAATGTCTGCAAAGTCGGCGACAAATTCTTCGAGGCTGCCGGTAAAGCCGGTGATTTTTTGCATTTCGGCAAAAAATTGTTCGCGAGTTAAATCGCCATGTTCGAATCGCGCCAGCACGGGCGAGCTGCCGAGAAAATGTTTCAGGTCGGGAAGTTGTTTCGTGCTGAGCGCAGCGACTTTGCGTGCGGCAATCGAATAATCGAAATCCACCAGCACTTTGCCGAGGTCGAAAACGATGGCCTCGGAATTCATAGCCACGAACGAACGCAAAATTCGCAAAAACTTTCTGAAGTAAATTTCATTTGAGTTCTTTGTGTTCTTTTGCGGCAATTATTACATTTCTCTTCGACCTTCGAGCGCGCGACTCAAAGTCAACTCATCCGCAAATTCCAATCCGCTGCCGGCGGGCAATCCAAATCCGATGCGGGAAATTTTTAAACCTGAACGCGCCAATCGTTTCGCCAGATAATTGCTCGTCGCGTCGCCTTCCACATCCGTGCCGAGGGCGATGACAATTTCTTTGATGGGCTCTTTGGTCAAGCGTCGTTCCAAATCTGCGATGCGCAAATCTTCCGGTTCAACGCCGTCGAGCGGAGAAATTTTTCCGCCAAGCACGTGGAATTTTCCGCGAAACGTATTTGATTTCTCGATTGCCAAAATGTCCACAGCGCGTTCCACAACGCAAACGAGCGATGAATCACGTCTGGAGTCGGTGCAAATAGAACAGGGCGATTGTTCGGTGAGCGCGCCGCAGATTTCACAGAATTTTATTCTTTCGCGTGCTGAAAGAATTATGTCCGCAAGATTTTTGACGAGCGCGGATTCTGTTTGCACCAAATGCAGCGCGATGCGTTCGGCGGAACGCGGACCGACGCCGGGCAATTTGCTCAAAGCGGAAATCAGTTGCGTGATGGAATCGGGCAGTGCGGCCACAAGAAATTACATTCCCGGCAGGCTCAATCCCGCCGTGACTTTGCCCATTTCAGAATTCGCAATATCTTTGGCCTGGCCGAGTGCTTGATTCGCGGCGGTGAGAATCATGTCTTCCAAAATTTGCGCGTCACTCGGATTAAGCGCCTGCGGGTCAATTTTAATCGCGGCAATCGTGCCGTCGCATTTCGCGGTGACTTTGACCGCACCGCCGCCGCTGGTGGCTTCGACTGTGCGCGCGGCGAGTTGCGCTTGCACTTGTTCCATTTGCTGCTGCATCCGCTGCGCCTGCTTCATTAATTTTCCGATGCTTGACATAAATTTTTATGCGCGAACTTCGACGATTTGTCCTTTGAAAATTTCCAACGCTTTTTGAATCAACGGGTCGTTCTTGAAATCATTTTTGTTGAACGGAACCGATGCGGGCTTTTTTTCCGCAGGAATGTCGCGCGACGGACGCGAAGGCGGCGAAGGTTGAACGGAAATTTTTTCTTCGCGAGCTTCGCGGTCTTCGCGCGAAACATTTTGGGCTGCGGCGATTTGCGGACGAATTGCAGGCGCTTCGGCCTTGATGAATTTAATTTGGCAATTCGGATGGCCGAGTTCCGCGAGTTTGGTTTGCAGCAACGTGTGATTGCGCGAGTTGTCCACAAGGCCGAGATGGTCTTCAAATTCCGGGTCAAAGCCGATGACCAAAAGATTTTTCTCGAATGAAACGGGATGCGCGTTTGTGAGATAACTGCCGGTAAAACGACTTGCATTTGTAACAGCTTCGACGAGTTGCATCCATAGCCCGGACAATTCGGCGGAAACAGGTTGAATTTCGCGCAATGTGATTGGCGCGGCGATTTCTTGATGAACTTTTGTCGAAGGCTTTGCCGCTGGTGCGGTGTGCGCGCCGGCTGTTGAAATTGCCGCCGGCGCATTTCCGCCGCCGCGCAGTTGATTCAATTGTTTCAAAACCGAATCAATGGAAATGGAGTTACGCGCTTCAATACATTTGAGCAGCGTCACTTCGAGCAAAATCTTTTTGGACGCCGCATCGCGCAGATTTAATTCCGCTTCCGCCAGCGTTTCCAAAATCTTCGTAAGCGATTCGGCACTGGCAAGCGAGGATTGTTCTTTCAGCGCGGCGATTTCAGCTTCGGAAACTTCGAGCAGATTCAAATCGCCCTTCGAAATTTGATGAATCAGCAAATTGCGGAAATGATTCAGCAAATCGGAAAGCAATCGTCCCAAATCTTTTCCGCCTTGCGCGAGTTCGTTCAATTGCGTCAGCGCAATTTGAATTTCACCGTTGAGAACGGCTTTGCTCAATTTCAAAATCTGGCTTTCGGCGGCGAGACCGAACATCGAAAGCACGTCGGCTTCTTCGATTTTATCGCCGCAAAAGCTGATGAGCTGGTCAAGCGTAGATTCCGCGTCGCGCATTCCGCCGTCCGCGCCGCGCGCAATGGCGTAAAGTGCTTCGGCATCAATTTTTACTTTTTCCTTCTTCGCAATTTCCGCGAGATGTTTCGTGATGAGCGCGGCGGGAATCCGTCGCAAATCAAATCGCTGGCAACGCGAGAGAATTGTTGGCAAAACTTTTTCCGGGTCGGTCGTCGCGAACATGAATTTCACATGCGCGGGCGGTTCTTCCAACGTTTTCAGCAAGGCATTGAACGCCGCCGTCGAAAGCATGTGAACTTCGTCAATGATGTAGATTTTGAAAGTCGAATTTGCCGGCGCGTATTTGCAGGTCTCGCGCAATTCACGCACCTGCTCGACGCCGTTATTGCTCGCGCCGTCAATTTCCAGAACATCGAGCGAACGGCCTTCGGTGATTTCCTGCGCGTGAAAATCTTTGTCGTCGAAATTTACTTTCGGTCCGCCTTCTGCATTTAGGCATTTCGCAAATATTCTGGCGATGGTCGTCTTGCCGGTTCCGCGCGGGCCGCAAAACAAATACGCATGGGCGATTCGCTTTTGTTCAATCGCATTGGACAGCGTTTGTGTGACGTGTTCCTGGCCGACGACGTCGGCGAAACGTTGCGGGCGATATTTTCTGGCGATGACCTGATAACTCACAAATTTTTTAAACCAGGGTGACTGCGGCAGATGCAAAGCAAACTACCGTTGCTGCCTTCCGGCCCTGGCGGGATTTGTAAGTCCACATTCCGCAGGCCCTGGCAAAGACAATTTGCCGTAAAAATTAATTGCTGTCGAGACAAAGCGGGGAGCGAAATCAAAATAAAACTGTTTTTATTTGTCCGTTGAATGAATGAAGAGTAAAACCATCAAAGTTGAAGCAGTTATGAAAATTAAATTCATCCTTTGCCTCGAACTCGTTTTGTGTGTTGGTTTGTTTGGCTGTGCAACCAACGACGAACAATCGCGCCAATATATTTCACGTTCCGCAAATCCATCCGAATTGCCTGAAATTTTATGGTATGAAAAGCCATCGCCGGAAACTTTGAAGAACATCAAAATCGCGCGAATTTCTCTGACCAAAGACGAGCTAAACAAATTAGCTGCGTTGCCGAAAGACCCGACAAATAGAGCGTCGTGGCTGGTGGAAGAAGACCCCGACACGATGCGCGATGGACCGTGGAAAACGGACATCTATATTTTTGATACGTCCGACACAAATCATTGCGTTCGCATCGAATTGATTGACCACGTCAGTGGCGGCGTTAAGCACACCTGGCTCAACAATAAAATTTTGTTCGTGGAAGTTTGGTGGGGGCACATCGGTTTTACCGATTTTATTCTGAACACCGAGACGCTCAAATTTCTTTATATGGAAGATGGATTTGACACTGTTGCGTCCGATGACAATTTGCAAACAACCAACGATTCCTTAACCGATTTGCCTATCCGTTATCACAACGCAAAATACGATTTGACCTTTTATTTGCCGGAAAGCTGGAAAGGTTATTCCGTTTTAACTGAACCGTTTGATGTGACTTTGTATTCCACTAATTATCAAAACGAAATTGGCACGGAGCATTTGCAGAAAATTACTCTCCGAAATCCAAAATGGACTGAAAGCGACCCATATAAAGATATTTTGATAATGGTATATACGCACAAACAATGGGATGAAGAAAATCAGGAAAGGCTCAATTCTCACGCGGGCGGTTTCATTGAAGAGCTTTGGCATAATGACAAATATATTTTTGGGATGCCTAATCGCTGGTATAGCGATGATTTTGAAAAAGGATTGGAAGAGACAGAGACAGTTCTTCAACGAAATTGCGCAGCACATCTTCAACTACATGTGCATGAAGATGAAAAATAGTTTGCGGAGAGGAAATTTATTCGCTGTCGAGACAAAGCGCGGCCGCGGCGAGCACGGCGATGTGCGCTTTTTTGCTGCGAACAATTTTCACACGTTTCAATTCTTTTTGAAAACGAAATGTCTTCAACCGTTCGTGCATCCGTTTTTCAAAAAATGGATATGACCGCGTCACCGAGCCTCCGAGAACAATGATTTCAGGGTCGTAAGCGTAAAGAATGGCCATAATCGCGTCGGCAAAAGCGTCGCCGAAGGACGCGAGTTTTTCCTGCGCATCGCGGTCGCCGGCAATCGCGCGTTGGTCGAGCGTCGCGCCGTCGAGCCCAAATTCGCGCTCAAAAAATCTGCCGCTGCAAAAATGTTCAAACTCATTTTCCTTGTAAGGGATGTGGCCGATTTCGCCCGCGCCGCCATTTGTGCCGGAAAAAAGTTTGCCGTTAAGAATCACGCCCGCGCCCATGCCGGTGCCGATGATGAGGCCGATGACATTTTTATAGCCGCGCCCTTCGCCGTAATGGAATTCGCCGAGCGCAAAACATTTGGCGTCGTTGTTCACGAAAACCGGAACGCCAAAACGCTTTTCCAGAATTTTTTTGAGCGGAACTTTTTTCCAGGAAGGAATGTTGGCGACGTTGAAAACAATTCCCTTTTCCGCGTCCACCAAACTCGGCACGTCAATGCCGATGCCGCGAACGTCTTTGCGAAAAACGGTGGCGATGCTTTGGCAAACTTCTTCGAGAACGATTTCTTTTTTTGCGTGCGAAGAAATGGGCCGCTTGTCCAGCGCAACGATTTTTCCATTTTGAACGAGGCCGGCGCGCACGTTTGTGCCGCCAAGGTCAACACCGATGAGTTTGAATTTTTTATTTTTTTTCACGCGCAGTTCCCTAAATGGCACAAACAGTTTGCCACAATTTTCAAATCACTGCAATTTCCCGCGAATGATGGTGATGGAACCGGCGGGCAATGTTAAATCCTTAAAAGAGTCAAGCGACATGACCACATTATTATTCTCATTCGTGGCGTTGCAGTATTGGATGACGGCAATTTTTCCTCCGAATACGTATTGCTTGTGATTTGCATCGGAAATATCGAGATGAACCGGATGCGCCGCGTTCAAGTCGTGATTGATGAGCATGAGCGACCAATTGTTATCAGGCCGATGCACGGCGTAAGCGGTCACGACCGTGCGCGCGGCGGCGTCAATCAAATCTGTCGAGGCGGGAAAAATTTGATTCATGCCCGCGTCGTGTTGCAGCCATTCGAAGTTAATCAAATGCGCGGACGTGAACGGCGTGTATTGCGGCGTTCCAAATGTTCCGCCGCCGGGAACGGAATTAGTATTGCGTCGACCGCCTTCGCCGTTGTTGATGGCGGGACGATAAAATGCCGCGCCGCCGTTGGCAAAAAATGTTCCGAACGCATCACATTCCCAAATCGCATTTCCGGTGACGCCCATGTAACCCTTCTTGCCCGAGCCGGCGGTGATTCCGCTTTCGGAAATAATCAAAGGAACAGATTTCGGAACGCCATCGTCGCGCCACATTTGCAAAACGTGTTTCATGATGCCGGGCTCAAGGTAAAGCGTGTCCCATTCGCACGGCGGGCTAGCGCCATTTATTAGAAACGGATAATGCTCGAACGACATGAACGCCAAATCGTTCAAGTGTCCGTGCGACTTGAGATAATTGACGAAACGCGTCATCCATGAAGTTTCTCCAGCGTCGTTTGCCCAAAGCGTGATGTCCTTGTCCACGCCTTCAAAAATCGGCCCGCCGAGTTTCGCCTGCGGAACCAATTTGTGGATGGCGTCCGCCCATTGGCAATAGAGCGCGGCGTAATCTTCCGGCATCGTGTGTTTGCCGTCACATTCCTCACCGATTTCGACTCCGACGATTGGATAACCGCGTTTATAAATATAGGCGACCTCGTTGGCCGCGTCTTCAGGCGTTCCGTAAATGACCGTGACGGGAACGAGGGCAGGGTGATTCATCGTGAGTCCGCTCGTGAAAAAATTATCCATGCCGTTGTATTCCTCCTCGCCGCCGGTGATTAAATTTCCCGATTCATGCCACGGGTCAATTGACGACGCGCAAAACGAACCGGCAGTGTCTTCGGCTGAACCCGGAAATGCGCCACCGTTGTCGCGTTTGATTTTTCCCGGCGCCGGTTCAATTCCATTTGCGGGATAGACGATGGAATAATTGTTGTTCGTGTCCATTGTTCCGACGGAAATCGTTTGCAACGCGTAACCAACACAATTGCGAATGTCCGAAGCGCCGTGAGTGTCGGGCGTATTTGAAGATTGCGTCATCAAGATGCGGACGAATCTGGCTTTGACCGGTTCATCCGCGAGTTTCAAATGCACATCGCCGCCGGTTCCGTTTGTAATTGTGCCGTTCGGAAAATTTTTCCAAACGCCGTTCGGTCCCATGTCCCAGTCGAGCGCATTGTCATCGCCAATCCAATATTGAATCGCGTAAGTGACGGCGTAGGGATTGACCCATTGGATGTGAATCGCGTCCACCGCGCGATATTTTCCCATGTCAACGACAACCCACTGCGGATGCAGCGCGTCGCTTTCGCCCGTGAAATGACTGGTCAAATACGGATTGCTCTTCCAATAGCTTTGCGTGCCGGCAATCAACGGGTCATCGCCGCTGGTCATAAAGTCGCGATGCGGCAACGAATATGAATAACCGTATTTGATGGGCTCGGCGAGTTCAGCGCTGCCGGTGAAATAACCGGACTTGTTCGCGGCGTCGCTCCAACTTCCATTTTCATTCCAATGCCACGCGGCAAGACGTAGTTCGCTGTTGTTGCGCATCGTGATTGAACCCCAACCGAGATTTTTCACGCCTTGAATCACATCGGGCTTGGACAAATTGTCCACTTGCCGTTTTGAAAGCACGTCCATCCACGCGCCAGTAGCAACGTCAGGGTCAATGGAATTCACAACGTGTTCCGGCGTCACGTCCACATGCACGTTTGCGATTTGCGCATGGATTAAACTGGCGCGTGAGAGGATTAAACCTAGCGCGATTGGGGGAATAATTTTGCGAAGTAAATTTGGTCCGGGAGTTTTCATTGGCTTTGCGCGAAATGATTGACGCAAAACGCGCGCAATTCAATCTTCAAAATTGCCGCGATACAAATCGCCTACCGTCGCGTTGACTTTTGAAAACGCTTCGCATACAAACTGCGGATGCCAACCGCAAATTCCCAGACCGGCTTGAAACGTGCCCTCGGACTTTGGGCGCTCATCATTTACGGCATTGTTTTGATTCAACCGACCGCGCCGATGTCGTTATTTGGAGCGGCGGCAGTGCAAGGCAAAGGTCACGTCGTTACAGCAATTCTCATCGGCATGGTCGCGATGATGTTCACGGCGTTCAGCTACGGACGGATGGCCAATGCGTATCCAAACGCCGGCTCTGCTTATGCCTATGTCAGTCGCGAGATTCATCCGTCGCTCGGTTACTTCGTCGGCTGGAGCATTATTTTTGATTACATAATGAATCCGATTATTTGTGTCATCTGGATTAGCGGCGCGACGATGAATTTTATTTCGATAACCAATTCGCATGAAGCGGCGTTTTTGAAAATCTTTTTCATCGTCATTTATACTGTCCTTTTCACGTGCATGAATTTGCGCGGCATCGAAGCCAGTGCGCGAACAAATACTATCATCGCCATCGGATTGGGAATTGTCGTCGTTCTATTTCTTGGCGCGGCGGCGCGTTATCTTTTTTTGCATCCATTGAACGGCGCTGCCGATTGGACACGACCATTTTATGACCCGCAAACTTATTCATTCAATGCCGTGTCAAATTGCGCCGGACTCGCCGTTTTGACTTACATCGGTTTTGACGGCATTTCCACGCTGTCTGAAGAAGCCAAAAATCCACGGCGCAACATTTTACTCGCGACCGTTCTCGTCTGCGCAATCATCGGCATTTTATCGGCAGTGCAGGTTTATCTCGCGCAATTGATTTGGCCGGGCACGGATTTTCCAAATCAAGACACCGCGTTTTGTTTCATCGCGGGCAGGGCAGGGGGACAATGGTTTTTTCAAATAATCAGCATCGCGCTGATTGTCGCGAATTTCGGCTCCGGCGCGGGCGCGCATTTGGGCGCGGGACGGTTGCTTTATAGCATGGGACGCGACAACGCCATTCCAAAAAAATTCTTCGGCGCCGTCAATCCGCGCACGCATATTCCTGCAAATAATATCTTGCTCATCGGCGCGCTGGTTCTCATTGGCGCATTCACGATGGATTATGCGCTGGGTTGCGATTTGCTGAACTTCGGCGCGCTCATCGCATTTATGGGCGTGAACGCCAGCGCGCTGCTCCATTATTTTGTTCGCGCAGAACGCAAATCCATTTGGAATTTGCTTGCGCCAGTGTTTGGATTTTTAGTCTGCGCCTATCTTTGGTGGTGGGGATTGCAGACCAAAGCGCACATCATCGGCGCGATTTGGCTTTTGACCGGAATCCTTTACGGCGCGTGGCGGACAAACTTTTTTCGCAAGCCGATGCAGTTTGCCGAAGCAGGGAAATAAATCATTTCGATTTCTTCCCGGCCTTTTTCTTTTTGGCCGATGCAATTTGAATGGCTTTGCGCGCCCAATGCGTCAGCTCCTGCGGATTGTCCAAAACATCCGGCGGCACTTCATGATATGCCATCGTCATTGTCTTGCCTTTCATCTCGTAAGTGAACGGGCCCATGCCGCGTAATGTATAATCCGACTGCGATTGCGTGTCTGTTTTGAAAAACAACCGTCCTTCGTCCACGATGCCGAAAGTTTTATCGCCGGAGAAAAGCGCGAACGCGCCGAACATCGCCCGTGCTCGCAATTCCGGCAACGCGCTCAATTGGTCGAGCACAAATTCTTTGAACGAGTCGTCGGGCATTGAAAGTGCGTGAATTAAAATTATTTGGGCGGCGGCACGTCAATGCCCAGTGCGTCGCACAAATCCATTTCATGCTCCTGTTCCTGCATGATGATTTCGCGCAACACTTCGCCCAGCGCAAATTCGCCCATTGCCTCGGCCTGTTTGATTCGTTGACGATATTGCGCGATGGTTTCGCGTTCGTTCTCCAAATCCGCGCGCAACATCGTTTTGGCATCGTCGGAAAGTTTTACCGGCTTGGGCGTGGCCGTCGGCGTGCCGCCGAAATAATCCACCTGTTTCGCAATCTTGATGGCATGCGCCAATTCTTCGCCCGCGTGCAATTGCAATTCCTTGGCGATGTCCATGAATTCCGCGCCCTTGAGCGTCTGGCTATAGACCGTGTAAGCGATGACTGCCTGATATTCCCGCGCCAAATCGTCATTTAGCAATTCGGCCATTTGTTTGCGTGAGATTGTTACTTCATCCTTGTTTGTTGTAGCCATACTAAATAGCTAACCCATAATTTTTCCGGCGCAAGGGAGGAAATGAAATCTTAGTTGGCTGACATGTCAGGCACAATATGGTTGGGTTTTTCGGAAACTTTGACATCAGGATTTTCCGACAGGAGCGCTTTATCCAGCTTAAGTTTCACCACGCCGTTTTTGTCCGCCGTGTATTCTTTCTTGCCTGTAACCGACATGATTTCGACTTTAGCTTTTCCCGCGCTTGCTTTTGGAAAGAGAAAGGCCACGCCTTCCACGCGCGGCGCAAATAGCGACAACACCATTCCTGCTTGTGCCTTGATTGATTTGTTCATTTCCGCGACTCCATCGCCCAGCCGGCTGTAACGAAAGGTCAGGTCATCCAATGGCGGAATCTGCATGCCGACCGAAATCCAGAGTGAGCCTTTGGGTTGATTGGCGATGATGGGAGGATTCTCACGGCGTAATTCTTTATCGAGCGGGAATTTGAGGATTTGTCCGTTGGTATTGAGCAGTAATGGAATCGTTCCTTTCGTGGCGCTCCGGATGGTCAGGGTGATGTTTGTTGCATGCACGGCCTTATTTGCGGAGACAACAAATACGTGAACCTCGATCCGATTCGTATCTATCGCGGCGATGGGCTGGAACATATTGTCCAGTGTCTTGTAAGGGATGACGGCGTTGGTTTCGACGGCACAAATTGATTGCGTCATGCACGTCTGGACAATTGCCAGTGCTGTGAGCCAGAGGAGGGGACGTGGAATCATTTTTTGTTAAACTGAAACTACTTTGCCCAACGCCATTTCTTTGTCGAGCAGGAAATCCCGTCGCTGCAAGTTTAAAATTATATTGATTAATGGATTTAGATTAAGGCTTGTCGGTTGATTGGCCTTTCATCTTGAGGGCAGCGCGCAGATTTCTTTGAGCATCCGCATAATCGGGCTTTAATTGCAAAGTTTTTTGAAATGCAATTATCGCGTCATCCAATTGTCCGTTTTTGAGAAGAGCTGCTCCGAGGTCATTTTGAGCAGCGGCATTTGTGGGTTGATATTGTATAACTTTCCGAAGATGAATGATGGCATTAGTCCATTGGCCTTTATGGATAAAAATCAAGGCGAGGTTGATGCGAGAATCTATATTGTCCGGTTGTTTTTTTATAACTTGAAGCAAATGAACAATCCCTTCGTCCTCTTGCCCGAAATCCACAAGCATTGTTCCCAAGGCATTTTGATAGATTACGTTGTTCGGATCTAATGCCACTGCTTTCTTAAGATGAGCGAGGCCTTCAGCTTTTTGTTGCCGTTCGTATAAGCCAATTCCAAAAATATATTGGCGACCGGCATCGTTCGGATCCAATTCGACGGCTTTCTGAAAATGAACCATATATCCATCTTTGCCCGTCTTAAACAGGGCCATTCCCAGACCGAATTCCGTCCATGAACTGGCAGGGTCAAGTTCCAGAGATTTTTGAAAATGAACAATCGATTCCTCAAGACGTCCGCGATTATAGAGTTCGTTGGCCAGATATCTTTGGGCAACAGCATCATCAGGTTTGATGCGAACGGCTTCCTGAAATTCACTCAACACCAAATCAGGTTGTGTAAGCAAAGTGCCAAGGTTGGCGTGTGCCACGTAATTGTCTTTCGTGACGGCGATGGCATGAGACCAAAGTGTAACATCGTCTTTCCAGTAAGTGAGTTGATGACGGGTGATGACGATGCAACCGACGATTGCAGCGAGTGCAACGCCAAAGAGTTCTTTGTGCCAACGAATAGGGATTTGATTTAGTCCCAAAACGAGAATCACATAAATTCCCATCATCGGCACATACGTATAGACATCCGCCATCGAAAGCGAATGAAGTTGAACCAGTCCAATCACCGGAATCAGCGTTCCCAAATACCAAAACCAGCCGACGAACAAGTAGGGAATTTGCTTCCGTTTCAACCACGCTAACACTGAAACACCAATGACAAATAAAATGGATGGCAATATCAGCATCATCGGCCAATGTCCCGGATGTGGGTAATAAAGACAGAGATTTTCCGGCCAAAAGAATTTGCCCAAGTAACGGACATAAGAAACAAAGGCATTTTCGATTCGATCGCCCAAAGGCAAATGAATTTCCTGCAATGCTCCGGCATTATGTTTGGCGATGTAAGCAATGACGCTGGCAGCAATGGTCAGAGCAAAGAATGGAATCTTTTCGAGAATGAGACGTCGAACGGACGAATTATTTAATCGTTGAAGTGGCCAGAAATCAAGCAACAGGAAAACAAATGGCAACGTCACGACCATTTGTTTGCTCAACAATCCCAACATAAAGAAGAGTAAAGTTAAACCGTAAAATGGTTTTAAATTTTCAGAAAACTTCGCGTAAGTCCAAATAGCTAGTAGCCAGAACAACGTGCTCAACAAATCTTTGCGTTCAGAAATCCAGGCTACCGGTTCCACACGCAGCGGATGAAGGCCGAACAGCAAGGCGATAATCAAACTTTGCCAATTGAGGCCGGTCAATTTTCGAAAAACCAGAAACACCAGAACGGTGTTGAGCGCGTGAAGCAGGACATTGGTCAGATGATGTCCCCACGGATTGAGTCCGTAAATCTGCGTGTCCAATTGATGCGAAAGCCAGGTGAGCGGATGCCAGTTGGCAGAGGCTTGACCGTAAAATGCCCAGAGAAAATTTTGCCAACTCAAGCCGGTGTTCACGTGGGAATTGCCATAAACATAAGCCTGATCGTCGAAAGAATTGAAGCCATTCTCTTTGCATGGCAGAAATACCCAAACGGTCAGGAGAAACAACAAAACCGAAAGTAAAAAGATGCTGCGCCGTTTGCTGAAATCGAAAGCCATTAAAATTACTTTGCCCAACGCCATTTCTTTGTCGAGCGGGAAATAGCGTTACGTTTTTTCAAGAACGGTGTGGGAATAAAGTTTGTTTCCCGCGTCGTCAATCAGGCGCACGTCCATTTTGTCCGGTTGCAGGGAAACGGCGGCGAAACCGGAACAGCCTTTGCCGAATTTGGTTTGCGGAATGTCTTTAATGGCCGCGCGCGGCTTGGAACCGCCGCCGGAACAAAAGAAATTAATTCCGTTGGCTTGCAAATGTTGCAGGTCGTGGTCGTGGCCGTTGAAGTAGGCTTGCACTTTGTATTTTTCCAGCAGCGGCAAAATGTGTTCGACGAGGTAAGGCGTGTCGCCGTGCTGGCCGCCGGAAAAAACGGGGTGATGCCCGATGACAATTTTCCACGGCGCGGTCGAGGCTTTCAGCGCGGCTTCAAACCATTCAACCTGTTTCGGCACCGTTTTCTTATCCACTTTGTGCGTGAACATGATTTCATCGGCATCAAGTTCAGACATGGGGGTAGTATCGAGATAGAAAAAATCCACTACAGTCGCGTCGTCAATTTTTTCCGTTCGTGTGAAATAGCGCGCGGGCATGTTCCAACGTTTGCTGGTTTTGCTGTAATCAATCTGCGCGTCGCAATTGCCGTGATAATCGTGATTGCCGAGCGCGACCCACCACGGCACTTGCAGCGACGGCGCGGTATAAACTGTTTCAAATGACGATTGCCATTGCGGGTCGTCTACGGATTTGACGCCGTCTTCGTAAAAATTATCGCCGACGGCGATGATAAATTTCGCGCTCATCGCTTGCGCGGCGATGGCCATTTGCGCGGCGACATCCATTTGGTCTTTTTCGCCGTTGCGTCCCCAATCGCCGAGGATGAGAAAACTCAAACCATCGTTCTTTTCATCCTCCGCGAACAGCGAGCGCGGCAGAAGCGAGCCGATGGCTGCGGCTTGCGTGGCGACGAAGAGTGTGCGGACGAATTGACGACGCGTTTGTCTCATGGCGCAATTAAATTATCGCGGCGAATCACGATGTGGAAACAAAAAGTTTGTTACAAGAATGCGACGCGAAATTTTAATGGCTTTTTCCGGCGATAATTTCCTGCAACATGCGGCCTAAATCTTCCGGCCGATATGGTTTCGGAATGATGCCGGCAAATCCATGCAGCCGGTGATTGGCCATGACCGGGTCGAGGGAATAGCCGCTGGACACAATAGCTTTGGCGTTCGGGTCGAGCTCAAGCAATTTTTTAATCGCCTCGCGACCGCCCATGCCATTGGGAATGGTCAAATCCATGACGACGGCGGCAAACGGGTTTTGATTTGCGCGCGCCGCGGCATAAAGGCGAAGCGCTTCCGCGCCGTCGAGCGCGGTTTCAACTTCGTAGCCGAATTTTTCCAGCATCGCGCTCAAAATTTTCAACACGGCTACTTCATCGTCCATGATGAGAATGCGTCCGCTGCCGGAAAATTTTTTCTGCGGCGATTCTTTGGGCGAGGGAATGATTCGTTTGTCCGACGCGGGCAGGAAAATTTGAAATATCGAGCCGATGCCGGGCATGGATTCCGCTTTGATGAGACCGCCGTGTTTGCGCACGACGGAATAGGCCGTGGCGAGTCCGAGTCCGCTGCCGCCTTTTTTGGTGGTGAAATACGGCTCGAAAATTCTCGGCAGCAATTCGCGTTTGATGCCTGCGCCATGGTCCATGACGGAAATTTTCACGTATTTGCCCGCGCGCAACGGCGGCAAATTATTTTTTTCCAGCTCAACATTTTCCAGGTGGACTTCCACTTTACCGCCGTCGGGCATGGCTTGCCGCGCATTGATGATGAGATTATTCAGCACCTGACGAAATTGTCCGTCGTCAATTTCTACCGGCCAAACGTTTTGGTCAGCGGAAAACTGGCACTGCACATTTGAGCCGCGCAACGCGAAATCGGATGCTTCGCGCACGAGCGGCTCCAGCGCCATGGTTTTTTTAATCGGCTCGCCGCCTTTGGCGAACGTCAGCAATTGCTGCGTTAAATCGCGCGCGCGCAACGCCGCTTTTTCGGCGTCGCCCAACAATTGAGCGCGCTCGTCCGGCGATGTTCCCTGCATCCGCGCGAGTGAAATGTTCGCGGTGATGACGGTGAGCATGTTGTTGAAATCGTGCGCGATGCCGCCGGCGAGCAGGCCGACGGATTCCAATTTGCTTTCTTTGACCAATTGCGATTCGAGTTTTTGCTTTTCCGTAATGTCGCGAAACACGAGCACCGCGCCGGTGATGTTTCCGGCTTTATTGCGAATGGGCGCGGCGCTGTCGGCAATCGCATGTTCGCGCCCGTCGCGCGAAATGAGAATGGTGTCATTTCCAACTTCGATAATTTCGCCGGTTTGCAAAACTTTTTGGACGGAATTTGACGCCGGTTCGCGATTATTTTCGTAAACGAGCTTGAACACTTCGTTCACGGATTTGCCGTGCGCTTCGTTTTGCGTCCAGCCGGTGAGCAATTGCGCGGCTTTGTTGATGAGGACAACTTTTGCATTGGAATCGGTCGTGATAACGCCATCGCCAATGGAAAAAAGGGTGACGGAAAGTTCTTCTTTTTCGATGGCGAGAATTTCCTCATCGTGCTCGGCGCGGGCGCGGGCTTTGGCTTGCAGCCATGCGATGCCGAAAACGAGAAAGCTCATGGACAATCCACCGCATAGCGTCAGCCATTGCAAATAACGCGGCGAGGCCGAATCAAACGCGGGCGTTGTGTTAAATGAAACCGTCCATTCGCGATTCAACACGGGCAAAACAATTTGGCGTGAAAAGGCGTTCGGTGAATTGGTGTCCAAAGTCCGGATTTTTTGGTCGTCGTCGTAAATCAAATTATCCAGCGCGGGTTTGCCTTCAAAAATTTCCACGTCCACGCCGTTATTTTGATGGCCTTCTTCGTCAAACATGGCCGTCAACATGACTTGCGGCACGATGGTCATCGAAACCAAACCTTGCAATGCGGCGCGTCGTTGCTCGGTGTTTGTGATGGTCGCGCCATTTTTATAAATCGGTAAATAAATCATGTAACCGCTCGAAGAACGGACATTGGTTCGGGACAGGAAATGCGTTCGCGGGGTCATCAGTGCTGCATTTTGGTCAATGGCTTTTTCAATGGTCTCCAGCCGCTCCGGCCGCACGGCATGGTCGAGCCCATAAATAACTTCCGCCAACGGGTCAAAATGCGTGACATAAACCATCGGGTAATAAACCGGACGGTTGCCGGGCGGAATGATGGTGAAATTTGTTTTGATGGCGAGGCTGCGATATTTGAGAAAGGCTTCCTTGTTCGTCGTGACTTTTTCGAGGTAACCGAGCGTGCGAATTCCCAAATCATTATGACGCAAACGCATCGTGTCCAGGTAAGTAGTCCACTCACTAATTTCCACGCTTCGGCTCGCGGCGAAAAGCGCGCGCACGTTGTAGATTTGGTCCACGCATCGCGTCATGCGGCGTTCGATTTGCGCGCGCGTTTGGGTGACGACATTTTCAAAACGGTCACGGTCACTGGCATCAATGGTGTTGCCAACGCGATTGAAAGCGATAAATGTGAATACAAGGGCGGTCAGCAGAATGAGATAGGCAACTCCCATGCGCCTGAAATGAGTTGAAACGCGTGCGGATGTTGTTGTCACGGCTGGTTCGACGATTTGAAATCTTATAGAAAATTTTTTCCAATAAGTCCATTGAATTCCGGCCAATGACCGCGAAGTTGCATTGACAGCGCGCAAAATGTTCGCAGAATATAAGGCCGCTTTCGGTTGCCAGAGTAGCTCAGGGGTAGAGCAGAGGACTCATAAGCCTTTGGTCGCAGGTTCAATTCCTGCCTCTGGCACCAATTTTCATCCACTTGCTGTTGACTCGCTTCGCCGGATTTTCAACTATTGACGCTGCTTCCTGCCATGAAGAAAAATGCTTTTGTTTTTGTCGCTTGCGGCGACGGCCACGCGGCGCGCACAAATATCGCGTTAAAATTCCTCAAGCATTTTTCCAAAAATGAAATCATCGTCGTCAAAAGCCGGACAAATCTTAAAATTAATTGCGACCAAATTATCACGCCAAAAGTTCCAGCGAAATTCGACAACCATCAGGCGGGAATTTTTCTTAAAACATCGCTGCACAAAATTGTCGATTTGAGACAGCGCAAATGTTGCTACCTCGACAACGATGTGGTTGCGGTCGCCGAAAACGTGGATGATATTTTTCATCGAACACAGCCGCCCATTTCGTTTGCCCTTGACCATTGCCATCTTCGGCAATTCAGTCGCTATGCCGTCAATTGCGAATGCAAAAAGGAATGCGAACATTTGCATCAGGCAATCCGTAAAGAATTCGGAATTCAAATCGCCGACGCCGCGTGGCCGCATTGGAATGGCGGCGTTTTTGTTTTCGACGAAGCATCCATCGGATTCATGGATTTGTGGCACGATTATTCGATGCGAATTTTTAACAAACGCGGCTGGCGGGTCCGCGACCAAGGCACGCTCGCGGCAACGGTTTGGAAATTAAAACTGCAAAATCATCGGACGTTGCCGCGCGAGTTCAATTATCTCGTTGACCGTTTTGGCGTCACGCCGCATGCGCAACGCAAATCCATTCGGTCCGAAAATTTTTTGATAGATGAGAGCTACTCGTTAAATGGCGACGAGGGAAAGCCGCGACCGTTTTTTTTGCATTTCATCAATGGCGGCATCGGGCAGCGCGGTTGGAAAAATTGGGATGATGCGGAGCAACTGCTCTCGCAAAAAAAGTCGTCAAAGGTAAATCACGATTCCAAATCCTCAACTTTGTCTCCTGACAATCGTGTCGTGCATGGTTTGTGGGTCGGCCAGACGCTTTCGAAAATGGAACTGCTGACGATTCATTCCTTTCTCCGGCACGGCCACGAATTTCATCTTTGGGTTTATGACAAATTGCAGACGCCATTGCCAAAAGAAGTCGTTTTGGAAGACGCAAATAAAATCATTCCGCAAAAACAAATCATCAAGAAAGCCGAGACCGATCCCGAAACTGGAATTGGCAAGGGCAGTTACAGCTCCCCGTTTTCGGATTTGTTCCGCTACAAATTGCTTTACGAAAAAGGCGGCTATTGGGTGGACATGGATGTGACGTGCCTGCGGCCGTTTAATTTTTCCGAGCCGTATGTTTTTCGTCCGCATCGCGTCGGCGTCGTCGGCAACATCATCAAATGTCCGCCGCGCAGCCGGTTGATGAAACTGGTGTATGAAAAAGTCGCGCGCCACGCAAATGCGCACAGCGAATGGCTGATGCCCAACCGCGTGCTTTCGCAAACAATCCAGCGGCTGAAATTGAACCGTTACATTCGCGCCGGAATTTGGAACGAAGAATCGTGGTGGGACGCAATCCGTCCGCTGGCATTGGGCGACGGACAAATTTCGCCGGACTGGTTTGC
>JAJPKI010000267.1 GCA_021323835.1 Verrucomicrobiota bacterium
CTTTTCCGTCTCGGCGATTTTTACGAAATGTTTTTTGAAGATGCGCAATCCGGCGCGCAAATTCTCAATCTCGCTTTGACTGCGCGGAACGGCGTTCCGATGTGCGGTCTGCCGTTTCACGCCGTAAACGGTTACATCGGGAAAATTCTTCGCGCCGGACGCAAAGTCGCCATTTGCGAGCAATTGGAAGATGCGCGTCCCGGAAAACTCGTCAAACGTGAAGTCACGCAAATTCTTTCGCCGGGAACGCATTTCGATGAACGAATGCTTACGGCGGAGAAAAATAATTTTCTCGCCGCAATTTGCCCGAACGGAAAAATGTTCGGCCTCGCGCTCGTGGATTTGACGACCGGCGAATTTCTGACGACCGAATTGGAGGCCGAGTCGGCCCTCCTGACTGAATTGGAACGGCTTCGTCCCGCCGAGATCATTTATCCAACGGAAAAAACTTACCTTCGCGATGCGTTGCGCGACGCGTTCAAAATTCTGAACGGCTACGACGACTGGACGTTTGCGCCGGAAACCGCCGTCTTCACCGTGCGCGAACATTTCAAAGTCGCCTCGCTCGACGGTTTTGGCCTGAAAGAAAAAATCGCCGCGACCGGCGCGGCGGGCGGCGCGCTGCATTATTTGACGCAGCATTTGCGGCGCGACGCCAAAAATCTCACGCGTATCTCATTTTATCAGCGCAGCGATTTTCTCGCGCTTGACCAAACAACACTTCGCCATCTGGAGATTCTCGAACCATTGCGTCACGATGCGCCGCGCAACTCCTCACTCTACGGCGCGCTGAATCGCACCGTCACGCCGATGGGCGCGCGTTTGTTGCGCAATTGGCTGTCGCAGCCGCTTTCCAAAGTTGAACTGATTTGCGAAAGACAAAATGCCATCCAAACTTTTTTGGAAAACGGTTTCGGTCTCGACAGTTTTCGCCAGCAATTGGCCAATGTCCGCGATTTGGAGCGCACGATTGGCCGCTTGAGTTCCGGCGGCGGCAACGCGCGCGATTTGGTTGCGCTGCGCATGGCGTTGCAACAAATTCCCGCGCTGAAACAAATCCTTTTGAACGTAGGAGTCGAGGTAACGAGACTCAAACTGGAAGAAAAAAATCAGAGACTCCTTACGTCGTCTCCTACAAATGAATCGGATTCCGCCATTGGTTTGATTGAAAAATTAAATTCCCAAATTTCCGAATCGCCTGCGCTCGTTGACTTGCTTTCGCGCGCCATCGTTGACGACCCGCCGCTGGCAATTAAAGAAGGCGGCATGATTCGCGATGGCTTTGATTCGGCGCTCGACGAAATCCGCAACGCAACGCGCGGCGGCAAGGATTGGATTGCCAAATTGCAGGCGGATGAAATTTCTTCAACGGGAATTTCCTCGCTGAAAGTCCGGTTCAATTCTGTTTTCGGTTATTACATCGAAATCACGAAATCCAATTTGGACAAAGTTCCGCAGCATTACATCCGCAAACAGACCATTGCGAACGGCGAGCGTTACATCACGCCGGAGCTGAAAGAAATGGAAGGCAAAATTCTCGGCGCGGAAGAACGCAGCGTTAAATTGGAATACGAATTGTTCCAGCGCATTCGCGAAAATGTTTTGGAACAATTGAAAGAAATTCAGCAAACGGCGGGCGCGCTGGCGCAATTGGATGTGCTTGCTTCGTTTGCCGAGACTGCGCGATTGCAAAATTATGTCCGTCCGCAAATTTCCGACGAAGGCGTTTTGAAAATCCGCGACGGGCGGCATCCGGTTTTGGAACAAAATCTTTTGGATGAGCGATTCGTGCCGAACGACACGCAATTGGATGCGCAAACGCAAATCGCTTTGATTACCGGCCCGAACATGGCGGGCAAATCCACTTACATCCGGCAAGTGGCGCTGCTGGCGTTGCTCGCGCATACGGGCAGTTTTGTTCCGGCGGCGGAAGCGCGCATTGATTTGGTGGACCGCATTTTCACGCGCATCGGCGCGAGCGATGATTTGTCGCGCGGCCAAAGCACGTTCATGGTTGAAATGACCGAGACGGCGAATATTTTGAACAACGCCACGCCGCGCAGTTTGATTGTGCTCGATGAAATCGGACGCGGCACGAGCACATTTGACGGTTTGAGTTTGGCGTGGAGCATTGTCGAACACTTGCACAATCAAGTCGGTGCGAAAACGTTGTTTGCCACGCATTATCACGAATTGACCGAACTCGCTGCGCGTTTGCCGCGAATCAAAAATTTCAACGTCGCCGTTCGAGAATGGCACGACCAAATTGTTTTCTTGCGCAAAATTGTGGAAGGCGGCACGGACAAAAGTTACGGCATCCAGGTGGCGCGGCTCGCGGGCGTGCCGAAAGAGGTTTTGGAACGTGCGAAACAAATTTTGTCAAATCTTGAAGAATCCGAACTTACGCCGGAAGGCAATGTGCGCCAGCCTCGAAAACAGCAAGACCGCGATAAATTAAAAAACCTTGCGCCTTCGCCGCAGGGAGATTTGTTCAGCCGATAAATCTGGTCACGGTTTTAGCCATTTCACAAACCAATCAATCGCTGCATTTTCCGAATCCGGCAAAACTTTGTGGGCAGTATTTTTCTGGATGATGACGGCGAAATGATTTGTCGCGTTATCGGAAGAGTAAATTTTTGCAGCCGTAGCGACACACTCC
>JAJPKI010000103.1 GCA_021323835.1 Verrucomicrobiota bacterium
ATTCTCTCTCAAGAAGCTCCAAAACATTTTAGTCAGAATACAGGAGTCAAAATCCTTGATCAAAAAACTGTCCCTGGTGATCAAATCGCCCTGCGCCTTTATGTTCCCGGAGAAAAAAGCGAACACACATTCTTTCTCAAGAAAATTGCCAATGAATGGAAGGTCAACGACATTCAGTGAAATACTTCATAAATGAACAAGTCCATCCAGTTCACGAAAGCGTTCACTCTTGTTGAATTGCTGGTGGTCATTGCCATTATCGGAATTCTCGCAGCACTGTTATTGCCGGTCTTAAGCGCAGCCAAAGCCAAAGCGCAGCGCACAGCGTGCCTGAACAATCTGCGTCAAATCAATCTGGGTGTGCGGATGTATTCCGACGATTCAGCGGACAAAGCCCCGATGAGTTCTCACAACACCAACAGTTACCATGACTTCGTATTGGATTTTGTCGGTTACAAGACAGCGATGAAAAATTATGTTGGACTCAACGGAGCATCGTCTCCGCAAGAAAAACTTTTTGCATGTCCAGCGGACAAGTTTTATTACGAGTTCACCGCGACCAACCAAACGTATTATCCGCAGAGTCTGCACGACCAAGCCGCTTACGACTATTCGAGCTATTGGTTTAACGGTGGCACACCGCTTAATTCCGGCACGAACAGCCCAGGCATCGCCGGCCGCAGCATCAGTTCCATAAAACATCCTGAAAAAACTGTTTTGGTCGCCGAAATGCCGGCTTTCATTCCGTGGTCATGGCACGACCCCAAAAGACCGTTGCCCACGGGAGGCGAATGGCCATTATTCAAAGATGCAAAGAACAACGTGAGCTTCGTAGACGGCCATGTCAGCTATATCAAGATTTATTGGGAGAAGAAATATTCGCCGACGGTAGCCTTCGATCCGCCCGCCGGATACGATTACCAATGGAGCGGAGATTAAGCCATGAATTTGCCCAATCACACGAAATTCTTTTTCAAACAGTCTCTGCTTGACATACATCGTGATGCTATGTATCGTGCTTCTATGATTCGCAAAGAATTGGTTGCCGCCTCCGCTGAACCGTTGATTTTGGCGCTACTGGCCAAAGGTGAGAGTTATGGTTACGCCATCATCCAGGAAGTCAAAGCGCGCTCGGACGGAAAATTGAATTGGACCGACGGGATGTTGTATCCGGTGTTGCATCGCATGGAACGGCGCGGATTGATTAAGGCGCGTTGGGGTGAAAGCGAGACCGGCCGGAAACGAAAGTATTATTCACTCAAAAAAGACGGCAAAACGGCAATGGCAAAGCACCACGAACAATGGTCATTGGTTCATTCCGTCCTGTCCGGATTAAAGAAGGAGCAATATGTTTAATCTCGAACAATCCATCGCCGCGTGGCGCAAGCAAATGCTCGATAACGGCATCCAACCCGCGGCGCTCATCGAACTCGAAAACCATTTGCGCGAGGAAATAGCGCAACAAACGCAGAAAGGTTTAACTTCGGCAAAGGCATTTGAAACGGCTGCGGGGAAAATCGGTCCGGCGCGCGAGCTTAAAAAGGAATTCAACAAAGTCGGCGAAACGCTGGATGCGCGCATGGTCAAGCTCATCGCAATCGCTTGCGTTGCGGTCGCGGCTTTGTTTTCCGCATGGATTTGCATTGTCCTTTTCACCCGCAATTTTGGCTGGCTCGCCCAAATTTCGGGAGCAGCGGCGTTTGCGACGACTCTTTTAAGCTGGCGCTACAACGATCATTTTCTTCCTGTTGTCCGCAATCATTGGGTCAGGACGGCCATCGGATTGGTTTGCTGCATCGGATGCGTGGTTTGGATTCAATATTTCATCGTGGATTATACGCCGAGCATATTAGTTCAACCCGGCATGGGAATGATGACTTTTCTTTGGGGCTGGACGTTGATGGCGATTCTCGGCGGCATTGGTTTTGGACTGGAAAAGGCCGCGCGCAAGTCAATCACTTCATAAAAATGTTCAATCTCGAACAATCCATCGTGGAATGGCGGCAACAAATGCTTGTCGCAGGAATCAAAACGCCGGTGCCACTGGAAGAATTGGAAAATCATTTGCGCGATGAAATCGAGCGGCAAACAAAAATGGGATTGAACGAACAAAAGGCGTTTGAAATTTCCGTAAAACAAATCGGACAGCCTGAACCACTCCACCGTGAATTCAAAAAAAGCGAAAGGACATGAAAGGACATTTATGAAAACGTTAATCATCCTTGTTGGAATTTTTATTTTGCTGATGGGCACCGCCGAGATTCTGCCGGCGCTCGGCAATCACAAGCATCACAATCAAGCAGCCCTGGAGGCAGGCGCAAATTATTTTTCAATCGCGTGGGCGCACAATGAAATCGTCGGGCTTGCGTGGGGAATTCCACTGGCCATTTGCGGTATTGGCACGACGCTCTACGGCTTCAAAAAGCGCAAAGCTTAGCCGCGCGCCCGGGATGAAACGAATCGCAATAATAGCCGCAACAATCGTCATCGTGCTTTGCGTCACTTTGGTCGTCGTGCGTCAGGCATTGGAGATGAGGGAACGATCAGAAAAAGCCCATTACCGCGCAGAAACGGAAGCCACCGAGGCAAAAGTCAAATCACGACAGATCACAGATGAAACATCCGGGGCTGTTACCGTGGACTTGAAGCCATTCATCAATACCGCTTTGACCGACTCGCCGTCTTCCCCGAAGGGCATCACTGCGGACAATCTGGCTGAATTACCCAAAGGAACAAACATCTATGCCGGTGTTCCATTTGACGTGGAAGGATCAATTCAACTCATGGGTGGCCGTTTCAAACAATACAAAAAACATTATCCAATTAAGGTTGAAAAAATTCCAATCGGACGAAGCTGCGCCAATCTTTATATTTTCCACGGAACGATAGATGTCCCGTGGGAAATGCACGATAAACCAGTTGCCACATTGATTTTGCATTATACCGACGGAGGCACCGAAGAATTAAATTTTATCGCCAATAAACAAGCCTTCGATTTTTGGGGCCCGGCGGGGAAATATGGACTCAAAAAAACCGGCGAAATAAAACCCACGTCGGATACGGAATTGGCCTGGGTGGGAACAAATCCGTGGATACAAAAATGGGTTCCCCAGTTTAGGCTGCGCCTTTACAAAACCACTTTCGTGAATCCGCGCCGACAGAAATGATTTCAAGCTGCGATTATGTCTCCACCATGGCGGACAATGCCGCGCCATTCCTTGTTGGTTTAACGGTAGAATAATTAAACCTGAAAGAGAAATCCGCATTTACCCTGATTGAATTGCTGGTGGTCATTGCCATCATCGCGATTCTGGCGGCA
>JAJPKI010000119.1 GCA_021323835.1 Verrucomicrobiota bacterium
AACGGCGCGCATCAAATGATGACGACGCAAATTGTCGCCGTCACGGTTTTGGAATCCAACCTGGCGCCGTGGCTGCAAGCCGTGACGAATATTTTATATCCCGCGCAAATTCCGTTCGCGCTCGATTTAGTCGCGACCGACGCCGATTGGCCGCCGAACATTTTGACATTTTCCGCATCCGGATTGCCGACGGGATTAAATTTAAATTCCGCAAACGGTCATGTCAGCGGCAACGCGCAAACGCCCGGAACATATCCAATTGCATATTCCGTTTCCGACAACGGCTCGCCGTCGCTGTCCGTGTCAAATACATTTACGTTGACCATTGCGCAGCCATTTGTCGCCGTCGCAACGAACAGCGCGACGAAATTTGCATTCCAATCCATGGCCGGCCAGAGCTACGACGTGCAATACTCGCTTTCGTTGAGCCCGGTCAATTGGCAATTGCTCCAGCACATCACCAACGCGGCTGGCGGATTGATTAACATCACCAACGTGCCGACGACCAATCAGTGCTTCATCCGCGTGATTTGGAACCGTTGAAATCACCATTTTTGAACGAAATCCGGGAAATTCGCTCCAATTCAAGCGAAGATGCTTTTGATTTCAGGCGGACGATTTCGTAATCTTCGAGCCGACTAAATGCGACAATTTTTCACCATCGCGGCCAACGCGTTTATGGAATTGATTCGGCAGCCGATTTTTCTGCTGCTGATGACGGGCTCCGCGTGCTTCGAAATTTTTCTGGCCGTGCCATATTACTTTGCATTTGGCGACGAACCGAAGCTCGTGGAAAACTCCACGCTCGCCGTCATGTTGCTTTCCGGTTTATTCGGCGCGGTGTTAAGCGCATCATCCTCCCTCGCGCGGGAAATTCGCAGCGGAACCGCGCTCGCTGTTTTATCAAAGCCAGTTGGCCGCGCGCAATTTCTTCTGGCAAAATTTACCGGACTCATCGCCGCGCTGACTGTCTTGACCTACACAAACATGATTGGCGTTTTGCTCGGCAGTTGGATGTCCTTCGACGCCTACGGCAAAACGGATTTGCCCGCCATCGGAATTTTCGCCGCAGGTATTGCCGCCGCCTACGCGCTCGGCGGTTTCAGCAATTTTTTCCTGCGACGTCCATTTGTCAGCGACGCTGTGCTCGCATTCGTCGTGATGGCTACGCTCGCCGCGTTTGTGATTTTTGAATTCACCACGCAAAAACAAAGCGTCGGCGTCATCGCAAAAGTAAATTGGAATCTCGTTCCCGCCGGTATTTTAATTCTATTCGCGCTTTGGATTTTGGCGGCGATTGCTCTGGCCTGTTCGACGCGTTTCGACGTGATTGCCACGCTCGCGATTTGCTCGGCGATTTTTCTCGTGGGACTGATGTCCGACTATTTCTTCGGCCAGCGCGCGGCACACGGCGAAACGTGGGCTTCAACGCTTTACAGCATCATCCCAAACTGGCAACTTTTCTGGCTCGCCGACGCCATTGAAACAGGCAAGAACACATTTCAATGGAATTACGTCGGCAAGGCGTTCGCCTACATGGTTTGTTACGCCGGCGCGGCGCTGGCCGTCGGCGCGGCGCTGTTTGAAGAACGAGAATTAAGTTAATGGAACGCAACACGCAAAAAAATGGCATCGTGAATTTGGCCGCGGCGATTTTGATTTTCATCGCCGCGTTCGCCGTCACCGTCTTTTCCAATTCAGTCGCGGGACAAGCCGCTTCCATTTTTCTCGGCCTCGGCGTTTTGATTTCCTTTGCGAGCTGGTTTCAAATGCGGCTCGAAGAAAATGAGCGGCTTGAAAAACTGGAAGTCGAAGAAATGGCGCGCGCCAAAGGCGAAGCCTCAATGTTTGATTCGAAAGAATCTGAGTTGTTCCCCGCGCGCCGCGCCAAAGAACAATTTGAAAAATTTTTCGTTCCCGGATTTGCTGTTTTACTTTTTCTACTCGAAGCCGGCGGCGCATTTCTGCTCTGGCGCTGGATGGACAAAGCCCCGCACAGCATTCCAGCCGACCGCGCGATGTCGTCGCTGGCGCTCTTTTCGATTTTTGCGCTGATTTTATTTTTGCTGGGAAGATTTTCCGTCACGATTGCGAAATTGGAAAATCATCGGCTGCTTCGGCCAAGCGCAAGTTTCCTTCTCGCCGGTGCGTATGTTTGTTTTTTCACGGCGATTGGAATTGCCCTCGTCAAAGCTGATTTTACGAAAGCGGATTTCTGGGTCGCGCGCGCATTTTGCATTTTGCTCGGCGTGATGGCGGCGGAAATTTTGCTGACATTGCTGCTGGAAATTTATCGTCCGCGCGTCAAAGGAAAAATTGTTCGCCCGCTTTATGACAGCCGCGTCATCGGCATTCTCGCGCAGCCGGAAAGTTTGTTCACCACCGCCGCGCAAACGCTCGACTATCAATTCGGCTTCAAAGTTTCCGAAACGTGGTTCTTCCAAGTGCTGAAAGAAAATCTGCCGCTGCTGCTGCTCGCGCAATTTGCTGTTTTGATTTTGTCCACGACGGTTGTTTTTGTTGAGCCCGGCGAGCAAGCCGTGCTTGAGCATTTTGGCAAGGCCGTTGCCACGCTCGATTCCGGCGCGCATTTCAAATTGCCGTGGCCGCTCGACAAAATTTATCGCTATCGCACCGACCAAATCCAAACGTTCGAAGTGGGCTACACGCCCGACGCGCAAAGCGAAAGCGCCAACGTGATTTTGTGGAGCATGTCGCATGCGAAGGAAGAAAATTTCCTCGTCGGCAATCGGTCAACCGCGATGGTGCAAAGCGATAACGGCGATAATTCCGGCGCGCTCAAAGCGCCGCCGGTCAGCCTGATTACCGTCAGCATTCCGATTCAATTTCAAATCACTGACGTTCGCAAATGGGCGTATCAAAATGCCGACCCTGGCGGCCTTTTGCAGAATCTCGCCACGCGCGAGGTCGTGCAGTTTCTCGCCGGCGAAGATTTGGGCGACGTGCTTTCATACGAGCGGCTCACCGCCGCGCAAAAATTGCAGACGCAAATCCAATCCGCCGCCGATGCGCGAAATCTTGGCGTGAAAATTTTATTTGTCGGTTTGCAGGACATCCACCCGCCCGTCGCCGTCGCGGAAAATTACGAAAAAGTTGTCGGCGCGCAGCAGCAAATGATTGCCAAATCGAACAACGCCGTCGCCGTCGCCATCAGCACGAACACGATTTCCGGCGCGATTGCGTTTTCCACAACGAATGTGGCCGAAGCCTATCGCATTCAAAAACGCACTTCGGCATTTGCGACCGCTGCGCTGTTCACCAATCAAATTCCCGCGTTCGAAGCCGCGCCGTCGGTTTACAAAAATCGCAAATACTTCGAAGCCTTTGCCAGCGCGACGAAAAACGCGCGCAAATATATTTGGCTCACGACCAACACGCAGGACGTCGTGATTTTCAACCTTGAAGATACCATCGCGTCGCAAATGCTGAACGCGAATGTGCCACAGGAATAATTTATGAAACGCAATCTGATAACCATCCTCATCGGCGCGGCGCTCGTCGCGATTTTTGCGCTGTTATTGTTTGTCTTTCAAGTGCGGCAATCGGAAGTCGCCGTCGTCACCACGTTCGGCAAGCCGGTGCGCAACATCACCGAGCCGGGTGCGTATTTCAAATGGCCGTGGCCCATCCAAAAAGTTTATAAATTCGACGAGCGCGTCCAAAATTTTGAAGACAAATACAGCGAAAATTACACGCGCGACAACGTCACGCTGCTCGCAAGTGTTTATGTCGGCTGGCGGATTTCCGACCCGGGCCGCTTTTTGCTGACGATTCGCAACGGCTCGATGGCTGACGCGCAGCAAAAACTGGAAGGCATTTTGCGCAGCGCAAAACTTGACGCCGTCGGCAAGCATCAATTGTCTGATTTCGTGAACGCCGACCCGAAGCAATTGCAATTCGACCAAATCGAAAATGAAATCGAGCAAAATGTGCAATCGCGATTGGCCACGAACAACGTCGGCATGACGGTTGAATTTCTCGGCTTCAAAAAAATCGGCTTGCCCGACAGCGTGACGCAAACGGTTTTTGACCGCATGAAAACCGAACGGCAGACATTGATCAGCCGTTATGATTCTGAAGGCAATGCCACAGCGATGAATATTCGTTCCGCCGCCGAGCGCCAGGCTGCCGAGACGATTGCATTGGCGCAGGCGCAGGCGACGCAAATCCGTTCCGAAGGCGAGCGTGAAGCGGCCAATACTTACAGCGTATTCCAGCAAAATCCCGAACTGGAAAATTTCCTGTTGCGCATTGACGCATTGAAACAAGCCAGCTCGCACAGCACTTTTATTTTCGATCAAAATCAACCGCCATTTGATTTATTTAAAAATTTGCCGACCAATTCCATTTCAAAATAATTTCGATGAGCGACCACGAACATCATCACGGCCACGAGCATTCGCACAGCGAACCGCAGGTGCAGGACGCCGGCACGCAGGCGCTGGCCGAGGCATTGCGCAGCAGTTTTTTAATTGTAAAGATTGTGATGGTAATTATGGTGGCTGGATTTTTCTTTTCGGGCTGTTTTCAGGTCGGCCCGTCAGAAAAAGCCATCATCCTTCGTTTTGGCAAACCGGTTGGCGAAGGACAAAAAGCATTGCTCGGCTCCGGCGCACACTGGGCGTGGCCGTATCCGATTGATGAAGTCGTGAAAATTCCCATCACCGTGCAGCAATCCGTCCAATCCACGACCGGTTGGTATTTCACGACGCCGGAACAGGAATTGAGCGGCGAAGAAATGCCCGCCGGCGCCGGCCTCGACCCCGCGCGCGACGGCTATGTCATCACCGCCGACCGCAACATCATTCACACCCGCGCGACGTTGTTCTATCACATTGACGACCCGATTCGCTACGTTTTCAATTTTTCGTCCGCGTCCAATACGATTCAAAATGCGCTGAACGAATCCATTTTTTACGTCGCGGCGCGTTATAAAGTGGACGACGCGGTCTACACCGACCAGGGCGGGTTTCGCGACAAAGTGTTGCAACGCGTCGGCGATTTGATCGACAACGCGCGGCTTGGCATCGTCATTGACAATTGCCAGGTGGTGAACATCCCGCCGCGGCAATTGAAATCCGAATTCGACCAGGTCCTCACCTCGCGCGAGAACCGCAACAAAACCATTTACGACGCCCAAAGCAAATCCAACGATATTGTTTTCAGCGCCGGCGCGCAGGCCGCGGGCATCACCAACGAAGCCGAATCGTCGGTGATAAAATATGTCACGTCCGTCAAGGCCGACGCCGGCACGTTCACGAACCTGCTCGCCAAATATCAGGCCAACCCGAATTTATTCGCGCAGCAATTTTTCGTGCCCGCCGTCGCCAACGTCCTGACGAACTCGGAAAAATTGTTTTTGCCGCAGCGCGCCGATGGCAAACCGACCGAATTGCGGTTACAATTAAATCGCGAGCCGCCGCAGCCGAAAACCGCGGCGAATCCGTAAATCAAAATGGAAGCGATGCAAAAACGAAAAATGCGAATCGTCGCAGCAATTCATTTTGCTTTGACTGCATTTTTTGGATTTTGTCTAGCAAGAGCTTTTGGTCCGTTTTCAGGCCCTGCTGAAAGATGGGCTTGGGTAAGTGCTTGGCGAAATCTTTTGGAAAATATTTTTCTCTTTTTTCAGCCACAGTTTGCGGTTTTAAATTGGATTGAAAAACTTTCAATTGTTAAAGCATTACCCTTCACTTTTCCAATTTGGTTATCTTTATTTCTCGTTCTGTTATCAATTCCAATTTGGAGTATTTGCTTCAGTTGGCTCTTTGTTAAATTCGACAACTGGCTCAACCATTTTCCAATTCTCGGCAGAAAGGTTTTTTAATTCGCAAATCGTAATTTTTATGCAAGTCACGTCACTTTTAAGCCAGCACGAACATAAGCACGACGATTCGTGCGGCTGCGGCCATGACCACGAACATTCCTCGGTGCATTTGTGGCAGGCCGTCGTCGGCATCGTGCTCGTCTTCAACGCATTCATCGTGGACTGGATTTTTTCCGAAGGCACGACCGTCGCCAGCTTCAGCGCATTTTTCGGCGCGCTCATTTTGATTTATCCCATCGTCGTCACCGCCATCAAAGATTTACGCGCGGGCCGCTTGAGCATCAACGAACTCGTCGCCGTCGCCGTGCTTGCGGCGTTCGCATCCGGCGCCGTGGGAATCTTGAACGGTCAGACCGGCGACGCCTTCAGCACGCAGGCCAGCGCCGGTTACAAAACCGCCGGACTCATCGCGTTCCTGATGCTGTTGGGCGAACTCATCGAATCGCGCACCGCCGAAGGCGCGCGGCAATCCATCGAATCGCTCATCAAATTGACGCCGACGAAAGCGCGACGAATCAAAAAGGACGGCAGCGAAGAAGAAATTGCCGCGAGCGAATTGGCCGTCGGCGACGTGATTCGCATTCGCCCCGGCGACAATGTCGCGGCGGACGGAATTATTTTGAGTGGCCAGGGTTCGTTCAATCAGGCGACCATCACCGGCGAATCGTTGCCCGCCGAAAAAAAATCCGGCGACGAAGTTTTTGCCGGCACGCAAAATCTCACCGGCGTTTTGGAAATCAAAGTCAGCCGCGCGGGCGAAGACACGACGCTCGGCCGCGTGCGCGAGCTGATTATCGCCGCCGAAAAAACCAAATTGCCCATCCAAAAAATCGTGGACCAATACATGGGCTTTTACACGCCGCTCGTGCTCGTCATCGGCGCGCTCGTCTGGGCATTCACGCACGACTTGAACCGCGTCATCGCCGTATTCGTCGTCTCGTGCCCGTGCGCATTTATTTTGGCAACGCCGACCGCGATGGTCGCCGCGTTGAGCGCCGCCGCGCGTTTGGGAATTTTAATTAAAAATGTCGCGGACATTGAACTTGCCGCAAAAATTAATGCATTCATTTTC
Organism: Verrucomicrobiota bacterium; assembly: GCA_021323835.1. Taxonomy (GTDB): domain Bacteria; phylum Verrucomicrobiota; class Verrucomicrobiia; order Limisphaerales; family UBA11358; genus UBA11358. Next base: position 6,921 of record JAJPKI010000119.1, read on the forward strand.
GATAAAACCGGAACGCTCACGACTGGCCAACTCGCCGTCAGTCGCCTCGCACCGATTGGCGACATCAAGCCGGCGGAACTTTTATTGCTCGCCGCGTCCGCCGAAAAATACAGCAACCATCCGACGGCAAAAGCTTTGGCGAATCTCGCAAGTGAAGCCGGCGTTCCGCTGGCCGAGCCAAAAGATTTTGCCGAAACCGCCGGTCGCGGCGTGAAAGCGCAAATCAATGGCACAACTGTTTTGGTTGGCCGCGCGCAATGGCTCAAAGACAACGGCATTGACGGCGGCTTCGAGAAACACATGGATTTGAACGAGACCGAAGGCTGGAGTTTGATTTTTGTCGCGCGCAACGGCCAATGCGTCGGCTGGGTCGGCATGCAGGACCAAACGCGTGCCGAGGCGAAGGAAGCGTTGGCTGAATTGAAAGAAGCCGGCGTCCGCCGCATCGCGATGATTTCCGGCGACCGTCAAGTGGTCGCCACGCGCGTCGCGAATGAAATCGGTTGCGAAGAAGCGAAGGGCGATTGCCTGCCACAGAACAAAGTTGAATTTGTCCGCGCTGTGAAGGCGAAAGGCTATCGCGTTGCGGTCGTCGGCGACGGCGTGAACGACGCGCCCGCGCTCGCGGCGGGCGATATCGGCATCGCGATGGGCGCGGCGGGCAGCGAAGTGGCGATTCACAGCGCGACGATTGCGCTGATGAACAACGACCTGCGCCGGCTGCCGTTCCTCGTGAAACTTTCGCGCAGCACGCGCGCCGTCATCAACCAGAATTTTATTTTCGGCGTGTGCTTCATCATCGTCGGCCTGTCAGCATCGGCGTTCGGCTACATCGGGCCGGTGACGGCGGCGATTTTGCATGTGACCGGCACGTTCATCGTGATTTTCAACAGCGCGCGCCTCGTCCGCAAAGGCGAAGAAATGGAACATTTTCATCCCGAAACCGAAGAACCGCCGCGACACGCTTCCAGACAACTGACGCCGAAGATGGCGTGAACGAACTTTATGTTTCGTCCATACAATTTAACATCAATTGCAGCTTGGACTTTTGGCAGTCTTGCGGGAAATAAAGCCTACTACGCGACGAAGGCAAAATATAGCGGACCGAGATTTTCACACGCACCAAGAAACCCGGAATATGTCAAAAAATTGCAGAGGAAGCTTGAAAATATTGATGCAGAAGTCGCCTTACTTCGTGCAAATTTTAATTTAATAAACGAAGACCCACACGTATTTAACGTCACTCCATTAATAAAATTTCTTGCCTATTCAAATTGGTTGAACGCGAACAAAAATCGAATAAAAAATGAAGTGACAGTTGCCTTTCAAAGAGCCATAAGTTCAGGGTATATCTATACGCCTAATTTAGTTCAAAATATTCATTCAGACGTGGAAGGCTCTATTGAAGCCGTTAATTCTACTAGCGAAAATATAATACAGCAGCTTAACGAACAACTAGCCCATGAGCCAACTAAAGACAAAGTTTTTGCATGCTTCTATCAGAAGGTTGCGAACATGAAGGTAGATGAAAAAAGTTGGAAATTAAAATTTAGTGAAGACGGTTTAAAGTTGCGTGGGGCATCTCCAAACCACAAAGCTGCTGTGCTGGAAACACCCCAAAAACAGGCAGCTCATAAAAAGCAAAAGCCGCAACGCAGATTTCATGAAGCAAAGGTTAAAGCCGCAGTAGCGCCTAAAAAAACATTTCATAAAAAACTTTATATTGCTCGTGGTGAAGAAATTCTTGGCCCATATAAATACTCTCTACTACTGGCATGGCTGGAGAACGGGAACGCATCTAAAGATGACCTTGTTGCCTATGACGGTGCTCCAGAGTGGGTAAAACTAAAACAATTCATCGCTGACGTGAACCGCAACAATTAAAATTTCGCCATGACCGTGCTTGAACCAAATCCAAAACAGGAAATCGGAAATCGGAAATCCGATGAAGTTGTCGTTTCCGTTCGCGGTCTCACAAAAATTTTCAAAGATTTCTGGAATCGTCCGAAAGCGCGCGCGGTGGACAATGTAGATTTTGAAGTCCGGCGCGGCGAAGTTTTCGGATTGCTCGGCCCGAATGGCTCCGGCAAATCCACGACGGTCAAATTGCTTCTCGGTTTGCTAAATCCGACCAAAGGGCACATCGAAGTTTTCGGCCATTCGCCGCGACATGTGCAGACAAAATCGCGCATCGGTTATTTGCCGGAAGAATCGTATTTGTATCGCTACCTCAATTCGCGCGAGACGCTGGACTTTTTTGGAAATCTTTTTCAATTGAGCAAGGGCGAGCGCAGCAATCGCGCGGAACAACTTTTGGAAATGGTCGGCCTCGGAAAAACGCAGACGCGTGCCGTCGGCGAGTTTTCCAAAGGCATGCAACGCCGCATCGGTCTCGCGCAGGCGCTCATCAACGACCCGGATTTAGTGATTCTCGACGAACCGACCGCCGGCCTCGACCCGATTGGCTGTCGCGAAGTGAAAGATTTAATCATCGCGCTCGCGCGTCGCGGCAAAACGGTGATTTTGAGCAGCCATTTGCTGTCCGATGTCGAGGACGTTTGCGACCGCGTGGTGATTTATTATGGGGGAAAAATTCAGGCGGCGGGAACGTTGAAAGAATTGCTCGCGACACCGGACACGTTGCAAATCACGACGCCGGTTTTGCCGCGCGAAACTTTGGAAAAGGTTTTGGCCGCCATTCGCAAAGATATTTCCACCGGCGAAGTGCGCGTGGACAATCCGACGCAAAATTTGGAAAGTTATTTCCTGCAAGTCGTCGAAAAGGCGAAACGCGCGGCGCAGGAAACGAGCGGTGCGCAATCTGGCGCGCGCGTTGCGGCGTATTTGCGCGCAGGCGCGGAAGACCGGCCTGCGGCGGAAAAAGTTTTGGAAAAATTGGCGCTGCCGCAATCGCCGCATCCGGCGGCTCAACCGAAATCATCTGAATCAATTTCAGCGCCGAAAACGGACGACAAAAAACTGGAAGCGCTGGCAAAACCGGAAGTCAAAACGCCGGAGCCAAAGCCGTCCGCGCCGGAAGTGAAACCGGAAGATTTGGCCAAAGCGGATGAGAAATTGTCGTCGCTACTTGGAAAGAAAAAATGATTTTTCGGGAGGGACGGCGTGCCGCCGTCCCAAAATTTGGGTCGCCGACACGGCGACCCTCCCAATTGTATAGATGCAAAGAATTTTCGCCATTTGCTGGTTGACGTGGAAAGCCGCGCTGCGGTTCAAGCTGTTCCTCGTCATCGCGGCGCTATTGATTCTGGCGGTCGTCGGTTTGCCGCTGGTCATTAAGGACGACGGCACGGCGCAGGGTTTCACGCAAATCATTTTGACCTACACGTTGAGCGTCACGACAGGTTTGCTCGGGCTTTCGACGCTTTGGCTCGCATGCGGCACGCTGGCGCGGGACATCGAGGAATGTCAGATTCAAGTCGTCGCGACAAAACCCATTGCGCGCTGGCAAATCTGGCTCGGTAAATGGCTCGGCATCGTGACGTTGAATGCGGCGCTGCTCGCAATCGCGGGCGGTTGCATTTACGGGATGTTGCAATGGCGCGCGACGAAATTGCCTGCCGATGAGCAGGCGAGATTGCGAAATGAAATTCTTGTCGCCCGCGGTTCAGCGAAGGAAAAAGATTACAGCGCGGAGATTGATTCCCAAACGAAACAGATTTTGGCCGAACGCCTGAAGGAAAATCCCGGCATCACAAATCTTTCGGAAGCGGACCAATTTCAAGTCCTGAAACAAATCCAAGAGCAGGTCAAAGCGGCATATCAACTTGTTCCGCCGGCTTACACGCGCGAATGGAAAATTGATTTAGGCATCGCAAAAAATTTTATTCACGACAAGCCGTTGCAATTGCGAATCAAATTTAACACGGCAAATAAATATTCCGGCACGACTTATGCCGGCATGTGGCAAATCGGCGACCCGAATGGAAATTATTGGCGGACAAATTTCGAAAGTCTGCCGCAGGATACATTTCATGAATTTCAAATTCCGGCCAATCTGTTCGACAAAGACGGCGTGCTGACGATTTCGTTTCTGAACCCGAATGACACGACGTTGCTGTTTCCGCTCGATGAAGGCATGGAAGTGCTGTATCCCGAAAGCAATTTCGCCATCAATTTTGCGCGCGGACTGGCGGTGATTCTTTGCTGGATGGCATTGCTCGCGGCGCTGGGTTTGGCGGCGGCGAGCTATCTGCATTTTCCGGTCGCGTCATTTTTTTCACTGGCGATGCTCATGGTGGTTTTGTCCAGCGGCACACTGGCGGAGGCAATTGACACCGGAAGCGTTGGCGCGGGCACTGAAGACGCCGCGGGACATTCGCCATTCGACGTGGTTTTGATTCCGGCATTCAAGGCAGTGCTGGCCGTCACGAGTTTGACGCAAACGGTTTCGCCAATTGACGCGTTAAGTTCGGGCCGCGCAATCACGTGGGCGCAATTGGGAATTACTTTCGGCCAAATCGTTTTGCTGCTCGGCGGAATTTTTGCAATCGTTGGAATTATTTTATTTTATCGCCGCGAGTTAGCGACGGCGCAAGGAACTTCATGAGCGCGCGCGTCAAAAAAATTATTTTGTTGCTGCTGGTGGTTCCGCTGTTGTTCGCATCGGGACAAATCCAAAAATCTTTGAACCGCGACCGCGCGACGCTCGGCATGACTTACGCCGAGCCGCTGCAAAACGCGCCGCCGGTGCTCGCGTTCACAACGGTCGCGCTTGGCGGCTTTCGCGGGTTGATTTCCAATTTTCTTTGGATGCGCGCGAACGATTTGCGCGACCAGGACAAATATTTTGAAGCGACGCAACTTGCCGATTGGATTACGGATTTGGAGCCGCATTTCCCGATGGTCTGGATTTATGAAGCGTGGGACATGACTTACAACATCTCGGTGAAGTTCAAGGAAAATGCGCCGGGCGATTACAGCGACCGCTGGCGTTGGGTGCAGCGCGGCATCGAACTGCTCCGCGACAAAGGCCTGCAATATAATCCCGACGACGTCGGCATTCATCGCGAGTTGGCGTGGGATTTTCAGCACAAAATCGGGCAAGGCCTTGACGACGGAAATTTATTTTACAAACAAATGTGGGCGGAAGAAATGACGTCATTCTTTGGCGAGAACGGAACGAATTTTTCCGAATTGCTTCAACCGGGAAATACGAACGCCATCATGCTCAAGCAAAAATACAAAATTGATCCGGTCTTTGCTGAAAAAGTGAATGAGCAATACGGCCCGCTGGACTGGCGATTGCCCGAGCCGCATGCGATTTACTGGGCGATGCAAGGTTTGCAAAAAGCGAAGGAGCATCCCGACAAAGTGAAGTCGGACGATTTGATTCAATTACGCCGCGTCGTTTTTCAATCCATGCAGGAAGCATTCCGGCACGGGCGCATTATTTCCAATCCGTTCACACACGGTGTGGAACTCGCGCCCAATCTGGACATCATTGCAAAAGCCAACGACGCGTATGTGCAATCTATGCTCGAAGAAGACAACGGAAACAGCAATAGCATCGCGCGCGCCGGCTACAAAAATTTCCTGCGCGACGCGGTTTATTTTTGCTACGAAAACAATCGCATGACCGATGCGGAAAAATGGTTCAAGTATTACGGCGAAAAATATCCGGACAAGCAGATGCTCGATAAAGACCCGAATTCACTTCAGAAAAATTTAACGCTCGACGAATACGCTGTTGGCCGGTTCACCGAAGACATCGGCGAAACGTCGCTGGAACGCGTGACTTCGGCGATTCAAGGAGCTTTGGTGCATTCCTATTTGGATTTGGCCATTGGGCAGAACGACACCTTTGCCGGCTATCAATTGCTCGCCCAAAAAATTTATGACCGTTACCAAAACAAAATGGGCAACGACCAAAAACGCGTGACTCTGCCGCCGATGAACGATTTGAAGCGCGATGTGCTCAACGAATTGCTCGATGTGAAAGAAGGGTTGCCATTTGCCGCGCGCGCAGTGATTCGCACGCAATTAAGAATGCCGCCGGAAATTGTTTCAACCAATTCCGTCGCAACGCCGGCAATTCCCGACGCGACAACCAACGCGCCAGCGGCGACAAATTCAGTTGGAAAATAATTTGGTGGGGCGAGACTTCGTCGAGCCCTAATTACCAAATTGCCTGTCAAAAATTCTCTGCTAAACTTTTCATTCCGTGACGAAGAAAAATTCCA
>JAJPKI010000178.1 GCA_021323835.1 Verrucomicrobiota bacterium
GAAGGCGCGGGTTACTGGCTGCAATCGGGAACAAATGCGCGCGAACTTTCCATCGGCGACGGTTTTGTGGTCGCGAAAAATTCCGCCGGCACTTTACGCGCCAGCCAGCTTGCACCGCTCAAATTGCAATTCTTCATCGTGCAGCCGCAACACTTGAACGGATTGCTCGCCGTCACGGAATGGCATCAACTTGAAGTCGCGCCCAACAATTTTTCAACGCACGCATCCATTTTTACCGCGAATGATTCAACCGGCCAAAAATTCGCGCGCATTGCCAACCAATCGCGCAACGACAAACTCTCAATGCGCTGCGCGCTGCTGCAATTGTGGGCAAACACGGTTTCGGATTTGCTGCCTGCGCCGGTCTTGCCGTCGAACGAAAATAAATTACGCGAACGTTTTCGCAAATTGGTCGGGCAAATGACAGAGGCGGAATTGTCCGAATGTTTGCTGGCGGAACTGGCGGAACAGCTTCATTGCAGCGAACGGCATTTCAGCCGTTTATTTCGAGAAGAATTCGGCGTGCCTCTGCGCGCCCGGCAGATTGAATTACGGCTTCAACGCGCGCGGCAATTGCTGGCCGAGACGGATGCGAAAATTATCAGCGTGGCCTACGACAGCGGCTACCGGCATCTAGGACTTTTTAACACGATGTTCAAAAAACGTTTTGGTGTGACGCCAACGGAATGGCGCCAGCAAAACATGAACAAGCGCTCGGCAAGTCCGCCGAGAAATTTAGCTCCAAAAATATCCATTGGCGCCATAACGCTGCTGCTTATTTTTGGGATTTTTTTTTTAACACCATCAATGCCGCGAGCGTTGGCGCAAATGAATTCATTCGCTGAACAAAATTCGATGACGGAAATGCCGTTCGTGCTTGATTTGCCGCGAACAGATTCAAGTTCTTCCCGGGCAATGATTGCGGCGCGCGGCGCGTTGTTAAAAAAAATGTCCGAGCTGGATGAATTGGACAAACAGCCGAAATATCACGTCGTTCCCGCCACGACGAACGGCCCGCATTTTCATGTGGAAAAATATTTAGTGATGGGCAATTCCATTTTAACTCCGCAAAACCTTGGAGGCATTTTTGCAAACGTGCCGGATGCATTTGGGACGAACGTGAACTTTAATGGAGTGCGCGCGGTGCTTGGCGATTTGCAAACGGCTTATCGCGAGCGGGGATTCGTGACTGTGGCCGTCGGCTTGCCGCAACAAAAACTGACCAATGCCGAAGTCAAAGTTAAAGTGACAGAAGGCCGCCTGTCCGCAATCAACGTCGCGGGTAATCGCTATTACAGTTCCAATAACATCGTGCGTGCGTTACCGAGTTTGCACACGAATATGCTCCTTAACGCAAAAGTTTTTCAGCGTGAATTGGACAACGCCAACGCCAGTCGCGACCGGCAAATTTATCCTGTCATCGGGCCGGGAGCGCTGCCGGGTGACAGTGAATTGACGCTCAATGTCAAAGACCGGTTGCCGTTTCATTCACGGCTGGAAATAAACAATCAGGCCACGCCCGACACGCCGGATTTGCGTCTAAATTACAACGCGCAATACGACAATTTATGGGACCGCGATAATCAAGTCGGTTTGCAATACAGCTACACGCCGGGCGGACTTTACAAAGCCGCGGACAATTTTTCAGTGACGCCGCTGGATGATCCGCTCATCGCCAATTACAGCGGTTATTATCGGATGCCTTTGGGCGGTTACTCGTCGGTGCAGCAACAGATTGACACTTATCCTTCGAGCTTCGGCTACAACGAAGTGAAGCATCAGTTTGTATTGCCGCCGTCAACGGGACGGCCAGAACTGACCATTTATGCAAGCCGCTCGGTTTCCGACACGGGTGTCATTTTTCCGACGCCGGGCATCGTCATTGCGACAAACACATTTACCCTTTCAACAAACAATTCCGGTGAAATTGTCACGCTGAACGAAGATTTGGGCGGACGACTTTCCATTCCGTTGCCGGTGTTGGCGCGCGTGAGCGGCGCGATGTCGTTTGGTTTGGATTACAAAAATTATCAAACGGTAAATTACCAGACGAACAATTCATTTTTCCAAATTCAGGTCGGCACGGACCCTTCCACCGGTCAGCCGATTTATGCCAGCACCGTCGTTTCGCAAGCACAACCGACGTTGTTCAACCACATCCAATATCTGCCGTTGAATGCCGGCTTGAACGCCGCGGTTCCTGACAAACTCGGCACGACATTTTACAACGCGCAATTGAATTTTGGCATTCCAATTTTTTCACAAGAGATTGCCGTGAAGACGACGCAACTTACAAATGGCTCCACGGTCACGACGCGCACAATCATTCCGGAAAATCCGAAGACACATTACGTTACATTGCAAATGGGAGCCGAACGTGAACAGGCGACTTCAAAAAATTGGTCGCTGCGACTTCATGCGGACGGGCAGTGGGCGGACCGGCCAATCATCAGCAATGAACAATTTGCGATGGGCGGCACAATGGGCGTGCGCGGTTACACTGATGGCGAAGCTTACGGCAACAGCGGCTGGCGTTTGAGCATTGAGCCGCAAACGCGATTGTTCAACGTCGGTGTCATCGGCAATGAAGGCCACACTGAGACGTGCTGGGTGCGTTCATCCGTCTTTTTTGATTACGGCGAAATTTATTTTTCGCCGACAACTGGCAAAGACAGCCAATCGTTTGCCGGCGTTGGTTGGAGCTTCACATTAAATCTCGGGACTCACATGGATGGACGATTGACTGTCGGCTATCCGTTGATCAGCGACACGCTGACTTCCACCGGCACGCGCGCAGGTGATGCTCACATTTATTTCGGTGTCGGAGGACAATTTTGATTTATGCGCTACTGGAAAATATTTTTTAGCATATTCGCATGCGGATTGACATTGAATGCGATGGCAAATCCGACCGGCATGACCGTCGTGTCCGGCTCGGCGACGGCGCAACAAAGCGGTTCGCAACTCAACGTGAACGTCGGCAACGCGTTGACTTTTCTAAATTGGAATACATTTAATATCGCGGCAGGCGAAACGACGTCATTTTTTCAACCATCGTCCACCTCAGTCGTTGTCAACAATATCGGTGATGCAAATGCATCTCAGATTTACGGAAATTTGACGGCGAACGGAATGGTCGTGCTGATGAATCCGAACGGATTTTATTTCGGGCCAAATTCGTTCGTGAAAACCGGCGGCGGATTGATTGTTTCCACCGCACAAGTCACGCCACCGCAAAATAACGGCGGCAGTTGGGAATTCAACGGGCCGCCGCCGCTGGCGAGCATCATCAATTACGGACAGATTCAAGTTGGCAACGGCGCGCCGGCTTATCTCATTGCCGAAGATATTGAAAATCACGGAATCATTACCGCGCCCGGCGGAAACATTGCGCTCGCAGCGGGACAAAATGTTCTTTTGAGCGAGCGCCCCGATGGTCGCGGCGTCAGCGTGCAAGTGACATTGCCCGAAGGCTCGGTGAACAACGACGGAAAATTGATTGCCGACGGCGGAACGATTTCTGCAAATGCGAAAGTCGTCAATCAAAGTGGTTTGGTTCAAGCCAATTCCGTGCAGGAACAAAACGGCGTGATTGAACTGGTCGCGTCCGACCAATTGAATCTCGGCGCGAATTCACAAATCGCGGCGAACGGAGACAATTCGTTTTCCGGCAGCGACGGCGGCAGCATTACGCTGAAATCGCAAAATAATTTTCAAGACGCGAGCGGCAGCACAATTTCTGCAAATGGCGGCGCGCAAGGCGGCAATGGCGGAAGCGTTGAGGTCAGTGCGCCGAATATCTTGACGTTGAACTCGAAAATGAACGCGAACGCGAAATCGGGCTGGCTGGCGGGAAAATTATTTTTAGACCCGGACAATATTATTTTGGACCAATCCGGCGGCGACAGCGCGGGCAGCACTTTGGATTTGAACGTCTACAGTGCGTTCCTTGGATTTTCACAAATCATTTTGCAGGCAAAAAACAATATCACGATTGCCGACGGAAATTTTTGGAGTTTGAGCGATTCAACCGGCGTGAGCGACGGCCAACTGACATTGGAAGCGGGCAACGATATTATTTTTGGCGATGGCGCGGCGATTTTTGATTGGGGCAATTGGTCGCTGACGATGAAAGCCGGCGTGAGTGATTTCAGTGCGGGCACGGTTCAATCTGGTGCTGGAAATATTTTGCTGAACGGCAGCAGCGCGATTGGATTGAACAGCGGTTCAATCAACATGCTTGCCGGTAAGGACATTCAAATTAATTCCGGTTCCGTGACGACGAGTGGCGGCGGTAGCATCACGGCGACAGCGGTTGGCGGCAGCGTTAATACTGGCACCGACACGGGCGGCTTCACTTACAATTTGGCTTCCTCGCGCAATGACATTTTGTATCAAGTGGACGCTTCATTTCCCGGAAACCTTGGCGGCATCAGCACGGCAGCTGGCGGTGATGTAAATATTTCCGCGGGACAGGACATCGTCAGCTTTTTGCCGAATGGAAATCTCACGACTGACGCGGGCAGCGGCGCGTTTGGCGGCGGAAACGTGACACTCAATGCCGGTCACGATGTTACGGGACATTTCGTTGTCGCAAATGGAGCCGGAACCGTCACTGCTGGAAATAATGCCGGCAACAATTCGAGTGAATTGGCGTTGAGTTTGATTGACGGCGGCTGGACGGTGAACGCGGGGCAAAATATTTTGCTGCAGGAAGTCCGAAATCCAAACGGCATTTTCAATAATCTCGGCTTTATCGGTTCAACGACGAAACATTATTTCGATTATGGCGCGGACGATTACGTGACATTGAATGCGGGAAATGCCGTGACCCTTTCCGGCGACGGCATGCCGCGCAATTCCGGCAGTTTCGAGCAAACCATTCCGATGATTTTCCCTTCGACGCTCAACATCCACGCCGGCGCGGGCGGAATCAACATCAACCGCAACCTTATTTTATTTCCGTCGCCTGATGGAAGTTTGGATGTCACAACAACCGGCGGCGGCTCGCTTGTCGGCGGTGTGCCCGGCGATTTAACGCAATTCATTATGTCGGACAGCGGCTCGGCGCAATATTTGTCGGGAGCAAGTTTTGGATTGTCCGACCACGCTTCGACGCCGGTGCATATCAACAACGAAACTCCCGTGACGCTGAACATTTCCGGCGACATGGACAGCATTCTTTTATCCGTGCCCGAAGCCGCGCAAATCAATGTCGGTGGCAACATGAATAACAGTCGTTTCATGGGGCAAAATTTAAAATCCACGGACGTCACCAGCATCAACGTCACGGGTGACATTTTGAATCGAAATGAATTTACGACGATTTCGGTGGCGACCGAGCCGGATTTGCAATTGCTCAACGAAGCCGTGCCTTCACCACTCACCGATTTGTTCAGTCGCTTGCTTTACGACCCGGCAACGCAAACGTTGACATTTCAAGGGCGCATGACTTCGGCAGAACTTGCCGCGCTGGAAAATTTGACCGTGCCGGTATTCAACCACGGCGTTCCTGAAACCGACCAATTTGGAAACATCATTACCACGACGGTTTCCATTCTCGACCCCGCAACAGCGCTCGCATTATTCAATGCCACGCAGAGTGTGCCGCTTAATCCGGCGACCGGCTACGTTCTTGGCGGCGGCGGACAATTTAATTTCACCGCGCACAATCTGGATTTGGGCGCGACGCTTGGCATTCAATCCGTCGGGCCCGGAAATAATCCTGCGATGGCGAATTATTTTACGCGCGGTGCGGACATCAGCGTCAATCTCTCCGGCAATCTGGACATGTTTTCCACCACCATTTCTTCGTTGAACGGTGGAAATGTTTTTGTGGATGCAGCAGGCCGGGTCAACGTCGGCTCAACTTTTTTCATCGGCAATGACCAATACGCGCGCGGCATTTTTACCGTTGCGGACAGTCCGGTCACGGTCATCGCAGGGGGCGACATTAACGTGAATGGTTCGCGCATTGCCACTTACGATGGTGGTGACATCACTGTGGAATCGCTTTACGGAAATATAGATGCCGGTTCAGGTGGACACGGTTCAGTGCCGGTAGAGGAAATTTTCGTGGACCCGATTACGCGGGCAATTGAAAGCTACACGCCGCGTATTTCCGGCAGCGGCATTTTGGCCATCACATTTCCGACTGCTTCGGCCGGCGTGCAATTTCCCGTTTCACAAAATAAAATCGGAAATATTTTTGTTGAAGCGCCGAACGGCAATATTGACACAAGCGCCGGTGGCATCGTGCAGATTTCGCTCAACGGAATTGACGACAGCTCGGCGTTTTTGGCGATGCTCGCCGGCGAGCAGCCGATTTTGGGGCCGGCCGGAAGCGGAATTGGCGACGTGAGTTTTTATGCTTTCGACAACGCCACAAAGACATGGAATTGGGAGCACGGCGCGTTGCAATTGGCGCAAGTGGTCAATCCGAAAACAAAAACCAGCCAGGAACAAATCAAAAGCGAGCCGATTTTGAGCGACCAAAACATTTCTCAGTTCGGCACGGAAATTCCATTGCTCGGTTCCGGCGGCTCGCAATTGCTAGACGACAAAGGCAATCCGATTTTCCAAATCCAAGTTCTCGACGCATTTGGAAATCCGCTGCTCGATGCCAACGGCAATCCAGTTTATCTCCATACGTCGTTAAATAATTTTCAAGGCAAACTTTTTGACATCTCCGGCAATTTTTCAATTGGTTCGGATGGTGAAAAAATGGTTATGTCGCAACTCTTCGATAATAACGGCAATCCATTGCTCGACAGCGCCAGTCAACAATATTTAGTTCTTGGACGGAGCATCAATTCGAGCGCTTCCGGTATCGTCGCCTATAATGTGTATTTGCAAGGCTCAGGCAACGTGAGCGGAAATATTTTTGCCAAAGGTAACGCCGACGTCGCTGCCGGACAAGATGTGGCGGTGCAATTGTTGGCCGGTGGAAGAGCCAGTGTAAGTGCCGGCGATTCAATTACCGGGGACATTACTGCTGCCGGCGGAATTGATGCCGGCGCCAATTCGATTGATGCGTCATTGTTAACCGAGGGGTCAATCGACACCGGCGGCGATACGAGCGGCGCACAGAAAGGATTTGCACAGGGCACTTCCGGTGATGTTGCCAGCCAGGGAGCTTCCAACGATGCAACTAAATCCGTTGCAACTGACGATACGCAGGACAAAGACAAAAATAAGAAAGAAACAATTGCACTCGCTAAAAAAACAGGCCGCGTGACGGTCGTGTTGCCGCCGAAAACTGTTTCTGAAATCGAAAAACCAAATCATTCACTATGACTACTATGCTTATTCATCCGATGTTCGCGGATTCTTCCGTTGTATTCGCAATTAAAAATGCAACGACCGAAGGTAAAATCACCGTCGCCGTGCTGCTCATTTTGTCACTGTTCAGCTGGACGATTATTTTGACGAAATTTCGCCAATTAATCATTGCGAGCAAAGCGACGAAAAATTTTCTCGAAACATACAGCTCCACGCGCGACCCGCTGGACATCCAGCGCAAGGGAATGGAATTCGAAGGAGCGCCGGCGTATCAACTTTACATTCGCGGCGCGGATGAATTGGCCTATCAATTGAAAAATAATCCCGTGCAGGTTTCCGTCGCGCCCAATTTAAATTCTTCAGGCGATGGCAACACCGACCATCTGGCACGGGCAACGAAAATAAAAATCAGCATGCCGTCATATGAAGCCGTGAAAGTGATTTTGGAAGAAGCCGCGAGCGCGCAGGCAATGACGCTGGAAAAAGGAATGATTGTGCTTTCGACGGCGGTCGCCGGTGGACCTTTCATCGGATTGCTCGGAACTGTTTGGGGCGTCATGTCCACGTTCGCCGGCATTGCAGAAAAAAATTCCGCGAGCCTGACCGCGATGGCCCCAGGCGTTGCCGCTGCGCTCGTGGCAACTGTCACCGGCTTGCTCGTCGCGATTCCGGCAATGTTTGCCTACAACTTTATGGTCACAACAATTCGCCATCTGACGCAAGAGCTAGATGGTTTCGCCAGCCGTTACGCGAATCAAATCGAGCACGTTTACGTTGACCATCGTCCGCTGTCGGAAGAAATCAGTGCGGCGAATGAAATTTTGGCCGCGCGTTTGACCGGCGCATTAAAAAATAACGAAGCGCCTGATTTGGTTCGTCCATGAAAAAGTGTTCGCGCAGCGTGCACCATTCGCTCACGGAGTTGAACATCACTCCGCTGCTCGACCTTGCGTTCGTGCTGCTCGTGATTTTCATCATCACGACAATTCCGCCGGTGAAGGACATGGATTTAAAATTGCCGACAGCATCGAAAAATCAAAAAGACCCGCCGCGCAAAGCCAATTACATTTCATTGCAAGCCGACGGGAAACTTTTTCTCAATACGAAAGAGCTGACGATGGACGAATTGCTTCCAACACTCGTTAGTTTGCGCACGGACGATCCGGATCTAAATGTCATCGTGCGCGGCGATGGTAAAGCGAAATACAAACAGATTCGTGCCGTGCTGGACATTTGCCAGCAGGCCAATGTGCCGAAAGTGGATTTGGCCACGGAAATTGCCGGACAAAAAAAATGACGCCACAATCACAACCGCGTAAAACGAAAAATTCGTCGAAGGTGAACCTACTCATCTCGTTCGTCGTCCACGCGGCCTTGGTGATTGTCGTTTTGTTTTTTGCCGCGCAACAAGGCTGGCTCGGTGAACAGGCGAAAAAAATTTCCGTTCAACTGGTGAAAGAAAAACCGCCGGAAAAACCGAAAGAAGAACCCAAGCCGCCAGAGCCGCCAAAAGAAATTCCCAAACCGGTGGAAACGCCAAAAATTGTCGAATCGCCAAAAGTTGCTCCACCTGCCGCGCCGCCAACCGTTGCGCCGGCTAATACAGAATTGCCGTCATTTGATTTTGACGGCGGCAAAATGGTCGAGACAAGTTCCGACCCGGTGCAACTTTACAAAGGCTTCGTCGAATACGCGCTGCGCTCAAAATGGAATCGGCCGGAAAATATTGCGGACGACAATTATGTTGCCGAAATCGAATTGAGCGTTGATCACACGGGAAACATCAACGATGTGCAGTGGAAAAAAAATTCCGGCGATTCGAAATGGGACGAAAGCGTTCAGGAAGTTTTTAACGCTGTAAAAAATATCGGCCGTCCGCCGCCGACGAATTTCCCTCCAAAAATTATTATCCGCTTTGACGTGCAACAGGACACCGAGCCTGTTTTACAATGAGCCTGAAAAAAACATCTAGTTCGCAACACAGCACGCTGAACGAGCTGAACATCACGCCGTTGCTGGATTTGGTGTTCGTGCTGCTCGTCATTTTTATCATCACGACACCGCAGTTGATGAACAATTTGGAAATGACGTTGCCGTCGTCCAAGCCGCCGCCGCCATCTAAGGAAAAACCGAAAATCAATGACATCGTCGTGGATGCGAACGGACAAACGACTTTAAACGGCGAAATCGTGACGATTCCCGTGCTCAAGGAACAATTGAAACAATTGAAATCCGCCGACCCGGAATTGTCCGTCGTCGTCAAAGGCGCGGACGAGGTGAATTATCAAAACATGGTCAACGTGTTGGACGTTCTTCAGCAATTGGACATCACCAAAGTCGGTTTGGCCACGCAAGAACCAGCGCAATAAAATTTTATATGAAAAATTATTTATCCACATTTCTCACGCTGGTGTGCTTCGTGTTAATTGTGTCGGTCGTAATGATTAAACGAAACGATTCGGCGCAATATGACAATGATGTCAGCACAATTGCCGATTTTTCAAACAAGTTGGATTCGGCACAAACGGAAATTGCCATTGGCAATGGGAAAATTCTCACGCTATCGAACTGGCTCAACGAAAGCCAGTCGGTGGCGTTGATATTTTCAAATCGCGCGACAGCGGCTGAATCCAAAATAATTCTCGCTTCGGAACAAATCACAAATTTGAACAAGCAAATCACGGAATTGGAGCCGCAAATTCCAACTTTGAACCAACGTATCGCGGATTTGACCAATCAGGTTGCCAGCCTTGCGAAACAAAATGCGCTTGCCGAAGCGACTTTGGCCGAGGCGAACAAAAATTATTCGTTGCTGGAAAATCGTTTGCAGCGTGACGTTGCGGAACGCATGGTCGTCGAACGAAAATTTAACAATCTTTCCGAAGTGCAAATGCAGTTGCAGAAATTGAAGCAAGGCAATTCGCCCAATGCGATTTCCGCCGAGAGCATTTATTCCGGTCTGGATTTGGAAGTGAAATCGAACGGCGTCGTTCACGTGCTTGCTCCAGACTGACGAAAGTTTCACAATTTTTTTTCGCGCACACTTTCGCGACGCGTCACCGCAACTTTCTTTGCCCACCAACGGCAAAGCGACGCGCTATCGTTCAACTACGGCAAGAGCAACAAATAAAATGTCTGCGACGCAGAACCCGCAATGGGATTGGTCAGGCTGAATTGGCCGTTGCTGTCAAAGGTGTTTGTGGTCACGACTGGCCAGCTTGCCAGTGGCAAATTGAGATTTGTGGACGCGAGCAACCAATAAGTTTCATTTGCCTGCCCGTTGACTCCGGTAAAAATTAATTTCGTTCCGGAAACGGAAATGTTTGCAATCGCGGGTCGCGGCGCGGTGGCAATTTTCAAGATACCATTCCCGGCCAATGAACTTGTGTCCCACTTCAATCCGGCGCGCGGCACGGCGGGAACAAAATTGGTGAACGCGCCACTGTAACCGCCTGCGCTAAATAATTTGAAACTGTCATTCGTTGTCAGCGTGCCGTTCAAATTCGTCAGCGCCAGCATGCCGCCGTAATTCAGATTGCCTCCGACTTGCAACACGTCATTCGTCGCCAGCGTCTTGTTTAATTTCATCAGCGTCGTTCCGTTCAGCGTCACGGCATTGGTGATGACGAGCAGGCCGGTAGAAATCGAATTTGTGCCGGGCGAAACTGTCGCGCCGGAATTGACCGTTAGATTTCCATTGAGTGTTCCGTTTCCGTTCAACGTCTGACCATTCAAAGTGAGCGTCGTATTATTGCGGGTGCTGACATCGAGAAATGCGCCGTTGGCGATGCAAATATTCGTGCTGCCGCCAATTGTTCCCACGCCGGTCAGCGTCAGCGTGCCGGAATTGATAAAGGTGCTGCCGGCATAAATGTTCGACGCGCTTAAGATGAGCGGGCTGCTTCCAATTTTAACAAAACCGCCCGCGCCGCTGATGACATTCGTGCATTTTAATGTCGTGCCGCCGATGTTGAAGGTGGCGTTGCCTTGCAGCAAAATTGTTCCCGCGTTCGTGCTGGTGCCGGTCTCGCTGAAAAATGTCGAGCCATCCTGCAAAACAATTGCCTTGTTCAATGGCCCCGCCGTTAAACCCCATACTTCCAATGTCGCGTTGCTGTGGACGGTAATGGTTTTCGACGAATCGCCCAGCTGCACCGTTGAAGTTTGCACCGCGAATTCGCCTTGCTGAATGTCAATGTCGCCGAGCGCAGAGTCAATTGGATTGACGCCGACCAACGAAATTTGGTTCGTGCCGACCTTCGTAATTTTGTAAGCGTGGCCGCCGCTCGATAGCGACGCTGTGCCGCCGGTGTTGCGAATGTCCCAACGGCTTGTGCCGCCGAATGTCGCATTGCCCGCGAGTGTCACGTTGCGCAATGCCGAAGTTTGCTGCAAACCGTTGTTGACAATCGCGCCGTTGCTGTTCGCGCCAAATCCGGACACGATGACCGGATAACCCGTCAGCGAGATTCCATTTACATCCAATGTGCCGGCATTGGTAATCGCCACAGAATCGTTCGTTGCACCGAGCGCAGAAGAATTTCCGACTAAGACCGTTCCGTTTGAAATTGTGACGCCGCCGGTGAATGTATTTGCCGCGGTCAAATTCAAAACGCCGCTGCCGATTTGCGAAACGCTGCCGAAACCGGAAATCGTGTTTGGCACAACGACATTGTTCGAACGATTGAAAACCAGCGCGCCATTGTCGGAAATATTTCCAACCACAGGCAGGTTTCCGTTCACCGTGCCGTCGCCGACAATCAAAGTGCCGCTCGCAATCGTCACGCCACCGCTAAAATCATTGCTGCCGGTATTTGCAATTGTCAGCGTGCCGCTGCCGGATTTCACCAGCGCCATCGAGCCCGTAAGATTGCCGTCACCTTGAAGAATAAAATTTTTCACGCTGTTGCTCACGGTCACGCTGTTCGGTGCAAGGGCGTCGGTGAGATTTACGTTTGTCGCGCCCGTCGCCGAATCGTTGAAGACCACGTCGTTGCCGTCCAGATAATTCAAATCGTCGAAGACATTATTTTTCCAATTGGCGGTTTCGAAATCCCAATCGCCGCTGAAATCGCCGTCCCATGTCAAAAACGAATCCGGAACAATGTAATTCGTGATGACCAAATCCACGGAAGCATTGACTACATCGTTCGATAAATAGCCCAGCGCGCCCGCCGGCACCGCGCCAAGGACAAAATTGAAACCCGCGCCGCCAATGGCGCCGGAATATCGGATTAACGGATATTGCGCCGCGCCGCCCGGCAATGAAATGATGCTGATAACATTTGAACTGCCGCCGCAAATCAAATTCGTCGTCACACAATTTGTTGTGCTGACCGCCACAGACAATTGCAGGATAGAATTCGTCAGCGCCAATTTTGTCAACGGCGCGGCAAGTGAACCAATGCTCGCAACAGCAAATGTGCCGTTGCTTGCGTTGACGCTGGAAGTTCCGCCGCCGGCCACAATGTTGCCCGCGCCGGAAACTGTTCCGCCGTTCACGTTCAAATTGCCGACAGGAAAATTGCTGCTGGTGTTAATTTCCCGCGCGAGCCGCAAAGTAGAATTGATTAGCAGTGTCGCCGAGCCGTTAACGTTTACTGTTCCAGTGACGACCGCACCAGCGGTTGAAGAATTTTCATATCCCGCTTCAATCGTATTCGCGTCGAGCATTCCGGCATTTAACGTCAGCGTGCCTGCCGCCGTGCCGATGCCGTTACTGGTTTGACCTTTGCCGAGGTAAATTGTGTCCACTTGTGCATCCACTGTTCCGCCGCTGAAATCAATTACGCCGGAACAGCCGCTGCCACTCGTGCTTTGTTTGGAATTGTCGCCGACGAGCCATTGCGTCATGCGGTCGCCCGTCTGGCTGCGCAAATAGAGCGACGGATTTTGATTCGTGAAATATGGCGCGAACGCGAGCGAAGCGGTGGATTTTTGACTGCCAATAGTCATCGAGTCGGCAAAAATTTGGTTGTTGATGCCGAGATAAATGAAACTTGGCTGCCCGCCGTTCGAGCCGCTGTCGGCGGCAAAAATTCCCGGTGAGCCGGACAATGTGATGTTGTTTGTGCGGGCGAGATATAAAATTCCTGCGGGACGATTTACTCCGGCGATGCCGACGGAAATTTGGCTCATCGTCGCGTCCAATTCACCAAGGCCGGACAAATCCAGCGTTGCGCGCGGCGCGCCACCGGAAGTCGTGCTGCCCTGCCGCACAATTAAACTTCCGCCGGTCAAATTCAAAGTGCCGCCGTTGCCGGTAACTGTCGCAGAAACAACTTGGCCATTGCCGTTGTCAGTTTCCGTGCCCGCAGTCAGTCCGCCGGAAATTGTCAGCGTATTGCCATCGCCAATCAAAGTCGTATGATTTCCATTCGTGTTGCCGAATTGCAACGATGCAATCGCCGTGTCGAACGCGATGAAATTATTTAAGTTGGAAATTGCGATGCCACTCGCACCTGCGTTGAAGAATTTCACATTGTCCGCATATTCCGGCGCAAATGTTGGCGACCAATTGTTCACGTTTGTCCAATTGTTCGCGCCGTTGCCGGGACCGTTCCAGATGAGGCTCGTTGGACTGTGGCTCGACACGGTCAGATTGAAACTTGTGCTCGCGGAATTGCCGCTGCCGTCAGTGACGGTGACGGTGACAACGGCTGCGCCGTTTTGATTTGCCAGCGGCGTGAGCGTGACCGTGCGATTTGTGCCGCTGCCGCCAAAAACGATATTGGAATCCGGCAACAAATTTGGATTCGACGAATCACCGCTCAACGTCGCCGAATTCGTGGCCGAGCCGCCAATCGTAAAGGCAATCGGTCCGGCAACGCCATTCGGCAAAATGCTTTGGTCGCTGATGCCGGAAATTGTCGGGCCGCTGCCGGGCGTTGAAATGACGAATTGCGGACGAGCACTGGCATTTGCGTTTTCGCACGAGGCGTAATCCACGCTGTTTGTGCCGACCGAAAATAGTTCGAGCGAAAGCTGCTTGTCATTTTGCATCGCGTCCAAAACTTGCGGCGTGACATCGAACGAAACGGTTCCATTCGTTGACGGAATCCACGTTACAAATCGTTCGACGCCGTTCGGCTGGTTATTGAAATTAATTCCATTTTCCGTCCAGTTATTCGACGCGGTGACCATGACACCTTGCTCGATGTTGTTCGTGCCGACCGAGACCGGCGTTAACACGATGCGCGCCTGAGAAATTCTTCCGGACACGCCGCTCAAATCCCATTTCAAATACGCCTGTTGAATGTTATTGGCGGAAGAATCCTGCCGCACGGTCAATGTCGTAGCCGTTCCAAAATTATTTCCGGCGCTCGTGCCGCCACGAACCGTCGCATCGGCCACGGGCGTCAAAATGTTTTGAGTAACCGCGGCATTTGGAGCGACTTGCAATTCCAGCATTGCCCAATCAATACCGATGTCGCCTTGCACGGCGACATTGAATTGTCCGTTCGTCAGGAAATTCAATTGATTCGCCAAATCCAAAACGCGCACGGTGATATTTGTGCCGGTCGCAATCGGTAGCCAATTCAATTGCGAGAACGTGAACGCGTTATTTGTCGCATCGAGATAAAGCACGTCACTGCTAGCCGAATTTGTCGCCTTCATCGAAAGCGCGAGTGTTGCGGCGACGACGTGTTCATTGGAGCTGACATTGAAGTTGAATGTGAACGGAACCCAATGATTATTCGTGACGATGTCGAAATTATCGAGTCGCTGGCCGCCAGAAATATTTTTTACGGCATTGCTCCAGGTCGAATCTAAAGCGACTCCCACGCCGCCGGGTGAATTATTTGTGAATTGGCCGAAGCCGCCGAGCCAGTAATCGCGCGACTGCAAATTCGGCGCGGCAAGCCGGTCTTGTTGCTGGTTGAAAAATAAACTATCGGGAAAAACATTTTGCGCGCTGCTGCCGGATGAATCGTAATTGCCGTTGGCATGCGGCATATTTGTGTAGCCGATATTCCACGCTGTGCCGGTTTGAATCGGGCCAATCGAACCGATGAGCCAATTCTGTGCGAACGGCGGATTTTGCACGATGAAACCGTTAGCTGTGTTGTTCCAGATGACGCTATTAGCCGCTTCCCAGCCATGACCGGTCCCAAAATTGCCGGCGTTTTGAATGTCATTGTTGCCGCCGTGAACCGTAATGTTGTCCCACAAAACTCCCGACGACCAGCGTTGGTGCGGCCCCGCCTCCGCGTGTGCGCTGTCGCTTAATCCATCTACAAATGCGTCCGACCCGATGTTGACCGACTCGGTAACGAATTGATGCCGGTCTTCTCGCGTGTAACAATTTTTGAAAAGAATGTTTCCCGAACTGTTGATGTTGAACGCGTAGCGGCGCCCGCCGGTGATGATGGAAATCGGGTCGTAACTGCGGGAATCCTGCACGGTGACGAACCGGTTGTTGTCATTCACCGAAACGCAATAGACGACAAAATATTGGTCGGCCACGTCGCGCACCCAGCCGTTGACGACGTTATCAAATTGAATGAACGAATTCTGATGACTTTCGTTCGTGACATTGCCGCCATACCACGACTGCGCAAAAATATGTTCGACACCGCAATTGGTGATTCGGCTCGTCCACGTGAACGCGCGAATTGTGCCGTTCGTGTAACGCACCGCGTCAATCGCGCACGTGATGGGCGAGTCCACAAAAATGTGGTTGCCCTCGATGTGCGTGATGGTGCATTCCATGTTGATGTTGTAGCCGCTTGGCGTCCACGGCACGTCCGGCGGCGGGCCAAGCAAATCCATCCCGAGGTCGTGAATCCAATTGCTCGTCGCGATGCGCTCGACGTAAACGTTTTGGCCGACGGATAAACCGCTCGCACTGTTCACCCAAAAACTGCGCGCGCCGACCGGAACGTAATTGTTCGTGATGTTATGCGTCGTGCCGGAAATGGTCGAAGCCGAACCGGAACCAGTGACTTCGAGAAGCACGCCTTGCGAGTTTGTTGCCGTGGCATAAAGCACTGTGCCGCTGCCGTTGGTAAAACTGCCCGCGCCGCGCAGCACGACGCCGCTCTTGGAAATTTTGATTTGGCTGCCGACGTTGTAGACGCCGTTGCTCAAATACACCGCACCGCGAAAACCATTTGTGTCCATTGGCAAACCCGAAACGAAATTGATGGCGGCTTGAATGTTCGAGACGTTGTCGCCCGCGACCGGTTGCACGACAATTTTCACCGGCACGATATTTGTGGAAGGCAGCGGAATTTTTCCGCCGCCATAGCCGATGCCCGAATAATCCAAAAGACGGTCGCCGGTCGAGTTCGGCTGCGAAATCAATCGCCCGCTCGCGCCGGGAAAAACCCAAACACTTAAATTGGTCGCCGCGAAAACTGAAAATGAAAATCCTGCGAAAAGCGCGGAAACAAAAATGCATAAGGAGCGGACAAGCCGCTGTCGTCTGGATTTCATTAGATGAATTGACGCAAAAACATACTGCAAAATTCATTTTTCGGCATGTCACTCGTTTGAGTGATGGCGAAGCTAAAAACCAATCACAATTGGCGCATCGAAAAGGTTGAATTGTATAAATCGCATGCGACGGGTAATTTCGGCTTATGCGGAAAATATTTTCCCTGCTGTTCGCATTTATCGCCGCGACAACATTTGCGCAGACGAATGAAATCAAACTCAATTTGATTTCGCCGCTCGATTATCAGGTCTTCCAACGGCAAACGCCAACGGACGGAAAAATTATTGTCGAAGTAACTTTGGAAACAACGGCGCGCGGCACGTTGACCAATTTGGAAAAATTGGAAGCGCAATTGGTCGGCAACGCCATAAAAAAATTTCCCAACTGGCAACCGTTGCCGTTTGATAATCGTGTTCGGCATTTTCGCGCTGAACTTTCCGCGCCGGCGGGCGGCTGGTATCAATTGCAAGTGCGATTGATTGGCAGCGGAACAAATATTGCCGAAGCAAATGTCGAACACGTCGGCGTCGGAGAAATTTTTGTTGTCGCCGGACAATCGAACGCCGCGAATCACGGCGAAGAAAAACAACAGGCAAAAAATCCGCTCATCGTTGAATTTGGAAACGGCAATTGGCATCCGGCCAAAGACCCGGAAGCCGGTGCGAGCGGCAAAGGCGGCAGTTTCATGCCCGCGTTTGGCGATGCGATGGCCGCGCGCTTCAACGTGCCGATTGGCATCGTTGCGATTGCCGAAGGCTCGACGAGTGTGCGCGAGTGGTTGCCAAAAAATGATTCCATCGTGGCGCTGCCGGACACGGGACGAAACGTGATTATGGTCGGCTCGAATTCATGGGTTGCCGCCGGTGAACTTTACGATCGCATCATTTCGACTCAGCAAATGCTTGGTTCAAACGGATTTCGCGCGTTGCTCTGGCATCAGGGCGAATCCGATAGCACGCTTTCGCCGAAAATTTATCGCCAATATTTGCAGCGCATCATCGAAACCTCGCGCGCATCGGCGGGCTGGCGCGTGCCGTGGTTTGTGGCGCAGGCCAGTTATCATCCCGGCGATACCGGCTTGCCGGAATTGCGCGCGGCACAAAAATCTTTGGCGACGGATGGAATTGCGCTGGCCGGGCCGAACACCGACGAACTCGGACCGGAATGGCGGCAGAACAACGGCAAAGGAATTCATTTCAACGCGCGCGGACTTCAGAAGCACGGCGAACTTTGGGCGCAAATGGTCGGCGACTGGCTGGAAAGTAAATAATATTCCTTATTTTTTCTTTGTTGGATTTTTAGCGAGCGGCGATTCCGCCGGGCCGGAATGGACGATGCCGTCAATTTTGAATCGCGAGCCGTGACACGGACAATCCCACGTTTTATCCGCGTTGTTCCAGCGGACGATGCATCCGAGATGTGTGCAAATGGGCGAACGCAAAAATACTTTTCCATTTTCATCGCGATACGCCGCAACTTTTTTGCCGTCGAGCTTGAGAATTTTTCCTTCGCCTCTTTTCAATTCATCCAGCGACTCGCCTTCTGCTTTTGCAAAACGGTCGCGCAGCATATAAAATGGATAATCCAAATTTTCCGTGAGGTAGCTCCACGTGCCGCCGTGAAATTTTTTTCGCGTGACGTTGAACAAATCGAACCACGGGTTTTTTCGTCCGAGATAACGGTCGCGTGCCATCGTTGCCGCGAGTGTGCCGAGCGTAAATCCGTTGCCGCAAAATCCGGTGGCGATGAATTGTTTGCCCGCGCTTTCGCCGATGAACGGCAGGCCGTCGTTCGTTTCCACGACCTGACCGAGCCAATGGGTTTCAATTTTTGCTTCGGGCAAAAACGTGGTGAGTTTTTCATCAAGTTTCTTGAAAATAATTTTCGGATTTTTTTCCTGTCCGGTTTTGCAATCGAATCCGCCAAAAATCGCATAATCAAAATCATTTTTCCGGTCAATCCGCAGATAAAAATACGGGTCGGTTGTGTCCCAAAATAACGCTTCGGGCAATTTTCCTTTTGGCAGTTTCGCGCCGGCGACGTAGCTGGTGTAAAGCGCTAGTTTGCTTTGGAACAGCGTGCCTTTAAACAAATTTGTTTTGCCGAGCAATGGCGTGTGCGTGGCGATAAATAAATATTCGCAGCGAATTTTGAATTTTCCGGCATGAATCGTCAGTGGATTATCTTCGACTTCATGCGCTTCGGTGTTTTCGAAAATGTAACTGCCATTGCCGGGAATTTTTTGCAGCAACGGCGCAAGATATTTCAACGGATGAAATTTTGCCTGATTTTCAAAACGCGCGCCGCAGCGATTCACAAAAGGAATTTCTTCGACGAATTTTGCGTCGAAGCCGAATTCACGCGCGAATTGCGCGTCGAGTTCAAGCGATTTGCGAACTGTTTCTTTTGCGTCGTCGAGCGGTGCGTGAAGAAATCCTGGAACCCATTTGAACTCGCAATCTTGCGAATCGGTTTGCGCAATTTCATAAATTTGGTCAATCGCAGCTTGTCCGGCTTCCCAAAATGCGCGCGCGCCGTCGCGGCCGAATGTTTTCACCAATTCATTCAGTCGCGTGTCGGTGACGTAAGTGAGATGCGCCGTTGTGTGTCCCGTGTCGGCGGCGGCGCAACGCGCGCGTTCGATGAGCGCGACCTCGACGCCGGATTTTTTCAAAAGATGCGCGGCGGTAATTCCGGTAAGGCCACCGCCGATGATGGCGACATCCACTTGAATGTTTCGGGAAATCGAATCGAATTGCGGCAGTGACGCTCCTTTTTGCCAATACGTTTTCGCCTCCATGAAGCAATTTAATTTATATCAACCGAAACGCAAACTGCCGGGGAAGCCGTGAAGGCATAACTATTTTGGGTGATATAGTTCGGCGTAACCTTTGCACCTCGAATTGCGACCTATCTTTAGTCATCAGATGAAAAGAATTTTTTTGCCAATTGCCGTTGCGCTGACGATTTTAAATTTCACTGCCGCTGCGGCGGAAATGTTAATCGAAAAAACGGACGCGCCGGCGACGACAAATGAACTCGCAGCGTTCAAAGCATTTCTTAAAACGCAGCCGACCTCGGACAACAACGTCGGCAACGATTGGGTCTACGGCAGCGCGGGCAAATGCACCGAATCGCTCGGGATGGTTTATGAAATCACGCGCGACCGGGAAATTTTGGACCAGATGATTCGCTTTGCCGATGACGCGCTGGCGTGCCGCAACAATCCGACAAACGGCAGAATTATTTGGACGGGCAAACGCGAATTGTGCTGGCCGAACAAAGCGGAAAATGTCGAGGACGGAAAATATTCCGGCAGTGAAAATGGCGACGTCGTTGCGCACATCGGTTATTGCGCGCAATTAATTTTGCAAACGCCGGCGATTTGGACAAATGCCGTTGCGATTGGCGACTCGCGCGGCTACGGAAAAACTTACAAGGAACGCGCGCTGACTTACGTGCGCGAAATGGATAAAACAATTGACTCGTTCATTCTGCCGAATTTTGTCACGACGAATTTGCAGTATCGCTGGCCGCAATCGGATTTATATCGCGCGCTTGGTTCGCGCTACACCAACGCGCCGGGCAATCCGATTCCATGGAACCAGCAAACGATGTTGAGCGGCGGATTTTTGCGTCTGGCGGATTGCCATAAAATTTTGAATGACGATTCGTCACGCGTAAAAAACTATCATGCGATTGTTCAGACGAACATGGATTGGTTCTTGAGCGATTTGCATCCTTACGAGCGCGATGGTCATACGGTTTATGATTGGGGCTATTCCGCCGGGCGCAAAAGTGAGGACGTTCCCCACGGCGGTTATGACATTTGGGGATTGTGCCGTGCGTATGAGCACGGTGATTTTGGAATTCCAAAAACAACCATAACTAATTTTGCCAACACGCTGCGCTATGTCGTCTATGATTCGACGAATAAAAATTTTCATATGCGCGTGGACGGCACGAACGTGAAAAAAACGGCTCGTGCTTCCGTGGCGGCCTCATGGGCTTTGCTGTCCGTATATTTTCCGAACAACGAATTGTATAAAATTGTTGCCAGGGCAAATTCCAAGCCGGCTCAAACGCGCCCGCTCGAAGCCGCATTTTTGCTGACCGTAAAGCAGCAGCGCTATGCCGGAAATAACTTCTGATTTTGCGCAATTTTTTTCGTTGAACCTGCGTCGGTAAAAGAGTATCGCTACAGTATTCACATCATGAAATGAATTCTGCTGTGCAACAATTTCTGCTGCGGGTGAATCGGCGACAAAAAATTGCCTCTTTTGCCCGACAGTGGCGGATTATTTTTCTGTTTGCGGCCGGAATTTATGCGCTGGCTTTGTTGACTTCCCGATTGTTTGGATTATTTCCGGGTTTGTTGACGCCCGAAACGCTCGCGGTTTTTTTTGCCGCCACTTTTTTTCTTGCCTGGATTTTTTATCGTCGCACGAATCTCGCAGACGCCGCGCGACTGGCGGACGCGCAAATGGGAGCGCACGATTTATTTTTGACTGCGTCGCTTATTGAACATTCCCTCGGCGATTATCAAAATCTCGTGTTGAAAGAGGCCGAACAGCAAGCCGCCCGAGGCGTTCCAAAAAAAATCGTTCCTTTTAATTGGCAGCGGGACATTTTCAAAATTTGCGGCATGATGGGGATTTTAGTTCTGGCCGTTTATTTATTGCCGCAGTTTGACCCGTTTCATTTGCAACAGCAGCAACGCAAACTGGCCGAACAGCGCAACGACGTGCGCAAGCTTGACAAGGCTACGCAAGCGCGCGCGGCGTTGCTGGAACAAAAACGCGCCGGCGAACAAACCGACGTGGTCAAGCAAGCCATCGCCAATCTCGAAAAAACTTTTCAAGAAGCCAAACCGAATGACAAGGCCGGGACATTGAATCGCTTAAACGAGCAGCAGAAAATTCTTGGTCAACTTTGGAAACAGGTGAGCGAAGAAAAATTAAAAAACGCGATGAGCGTGCCGCCGACCGCGCAGAGTTTTGGTTTAGCCGATCCGACAAAAGCGGAGCAAATGAAAAATGATTTGCAAAAAGGCGACGTTTCCAGCGCCAACAAGGAATTGTCCGACTTGGAGCAAAAGGCGCAAGAGCTGGCGAAAGCGCAGGACCCGGTCCAGCGAGAAAAACTTCGGCAGGAATTAATGGACCGGTTGCAAAATCTCAAGGACTCGCTGGACCAGCAATTGAGTTCGCAGGCGGTGGACACGGATTTGCAGCGCGCGCTGGAGCAATTGGAAATGTCCCACGCTCCCGAGTTATCGGCCGATTCTCTGAAAGGCATGGGCGATTCGCTGCGGTTGACGCAGGAAGAATTGTCGCAACTGGGCAAAGCGATGGCCGACATGAAAAATCTTGAACAAGCGCTCAAGGCTTTGCAAATGGCAAAAGCGCTGAACAATTTGAAACCGCTCGACGGAAAAGATTTTGCCGGCTTTGGTGACCTCGAAGCGTATGCATCCTTTTGCCAAAGCCAATATTTGTCGTATTGCACCACCCCGGGAATGGGACTGGGGCCGGGGAATGGCGTTGGCCCGCGTCCGCATGGCGATGAAAATTCCAAAACCGATTTTCATCCTGAAAAATCGCCATCGCAACTTCAGCCGGGCAAAATGCTGATGGAATGGAAGACGCGCGAAGTTTCCGAAGCCGGTCCGGCGCGCGAAGAATATTTGCAGGCCGTTCAGGATGTTCGTCAGCAAGCCAGCGAAGCGGTCGTGGAAGAACAAGTTCCGCCGGGCTATCAGGCTGCAATCAAAAAATATTTCGACACGCTGCCCAATGAGTCCAGCGCCAACGCCAAGCCCTAAACGCGATTTTTCCCGTCGGCTTATTGCGCTGGCCATCGTCGCAACTTTTTTTGGCATTTATTATTTGCTTTGGGCGCCGCAACGCGAATCGCTCGTCGTTTATTGTGCGCACGATTCCATTTATGCGGATTCGATTCTTCACGAGTTCGAGCAGGAAACGGGAATTCACGTCGCGGTGCGCTACGACACCGAAGCGACAAAATCTTTAGGACTCGTCGAATTGTTATTGCAGGAAAAAGCGCATCCGCGCTGTGACGTTTTTTGGAACAACGAATTGCTCGGCACATTACAACTTGCTGATGAAAATTTATTGCTTCCATATCATGGCAGCGGTTACGCGCGAATTCCCGCCGCCTTCAAAGATGCCGGCGGTCGCTGGGCGGGATTTGCCGCGCGATTGCGTTTATGGATTGTGAACACAAATCATCTCGCGCCAACGGATGATGCAATTCAAAAAGCGACGAGCGGCGACCTCGACCGCATGGTGATTGCCAAGCCGCTTTACGGCACGACGCGGACGCAATACACAATTCTTTGGAAATTGTGGGGACGCGAAAAACTTCTCGCATGGGAGACCGACCGCCGCGCGCGCCATTTGCGCGAAGTGGACGGCAATTCCATGGTGAAAGATTTAGTGTGCGCAGGCGTTTGCGATGTCGGCTGGAGCGACACGGACGATTTTTACGAAGCGCACGATGAAGGCAAACCTGTCGCGATGCTGCCGGTGCGATTGGAAAATGGAAAAACCATTTGCATTCCCAATACAATTTCCATAATTCGCGGAACTCAGCATTTGACCGAAGCGCAAAAGCTCGTGGATTTTTTGCTTTCGGAAAAATGCGAATTGATGCTGGCTGCCGCCAAGTCGCGGCAAATTCCGCTCGGGCCCGTGGACAATGCGCGCGTGCTCGACGACGTGAAACAATTACAACGTTGGGCCGTTGACGGTATTTCGCTCGATGGTCTTGACGTTGCCAACACCGAATGTTTAGCGTGGCTCAAATCGGAATATCAATGACCCTGCTGCGAAGCGTAATTGTCGCCATGCTCGCCGTCGCC